>JBCDIQ010000082.1:0-17113 GCA_039024295.1 Bacteroidota bacterium
CGCACTTTTGGATCCAACCCAGCAATATGTAATGTCCTGCAAATTCAAAATCATTCCCAGTGGGGGCAATGTGAACTCTTTCTGCCTCAATTTTCAGGTCAAGGGAGATGACAATTACACCGGTAATGTTAACTGTTGGTCGATCAACTTGGACATCAATGGAGGTAATACTGGCGGAGTGATGAAACACATGGGCTTTAAAGGAGGAGATGGATCATTTGCTCAAATTGGCCAGCAGAACGCTGGATGGGCTCGAAACAACCGAAATTATTTCTTGCGCATAGAGGTTAATACCCGATTAGACGGGAGCTATGATCCCAAATGGATCACTGCCACCATTGTGGACCTTGCGACAAATTCTCAAAAAGCGAGATTTGAGGTAGACTACTCACGATTTCCTTACCAACCGGATTATAGTGGCAACTCCATGGTACGGGTTGGGGCCAATACACATGGCACTGCCTGGGATATGTGGGACCTCAAGGTCTACTACCTCAATGATGACATCTGCGGAGGGGCTGGCCCCAAGTGCGGGTTTACCCTTGCCACCCCAACCATAACCCCAGAATCTTGTACCCGAAACGATGGTGCCATTGGTATTTCTGTTGCTGGAGGTACAGGACCATTTACCTACAGTTGGCAAAATGGTGCAACCACTGCAAGCCTGCAAAACCTGGCTTCGGGCAGCTACAATGTCTGGGTGACTGATGCCGCTGGTTGTACAGATAGCTTTTCCGTCTCTGTACCCGCTCCCGACTTCCCAAATGCCAGCACAGCAACCATTACAGATGAAAGCTGCGAAGGAGGAGATGCCTCAATTGACGTAACCATTAGCGGGGGAACTTCGCCTTATTTGACCAACTGGTCGACTGGCCAGATAAGTGAGGATATATCAGGGATCAAGGCTGGAAAATACTTTTTGACCCTTCAAGATGCAGCTGGCTGTCAACATACCGATAGCTTTGTGGTGGAATTACAAAACGATGGCGTAGTGTTACAAGAATTTGATAGCATCCGGGCAAATGGTACGTGGACCATCATGAGCGGTGCCAATACCAATGTGTCATATACCCCTGTGGTCAATCCGTATTATGTCCAAATTCCAGGCCTGGGCTACGATGACCACCACCTTGTTCGGGAAGGGGCCTTAATTGATCCCAACCGACCTTTTGACCTGGAACTTGAATTTTACTACGACAGGCCAAATGACAACGCGGCAGGCATTCATCTCATGGTGCCGGAAAATGGAAATGCAATCAGCAGTTGGCTGGTCAACATCACCAAACGGACGGGAGAGGTAAGGTTCATTTCTTTTGATCCTGCTTCGGTTCGGGCCAGCTACACCATAAATGGTGCAGACTACCCGCTGGCTACCCAGAAATGGCATAGCTACAAAGTTTCGGTTCACCGCAGGAAAAATGGCAATTTTTCACCGGGATGGGTTTCGATTCGCATATATGATCCCCAGGAAAAACTCATTGCGAACTATGAGCACAACTTCAGCACGGCCCCTTACCAGCCAAACTACAATGAAAAAGTGCGCATCGGCCTGAATGCCTACAATACCTCGGTCTACTTTAGGAAGCTCAAAGTGTATTATACAGATAGTGGTTCTTGTAATTTTCCAACTGCAAATGATACCCTAGCAGCCTATAATTACCCCTTTACTTTGGGAGTGAACATCAAGGAATATGCCTCATGGACCTTTGATCAGCTTACGAAGATTGCGACGGGAACTCCACAATCTGATTTTGGTGCACCCAACGTTAAAATGACGCTGTTCGAAAAGGAATTGGTTCAAAATGGATACAGCAGCAAACTGGCCCCCCTGAAACACCTGTTTAATCAAGGTATCACCGGACATACAGCAGTTATTGGGATGCCTACTGCTTCACATCAGGACATGACCGTGTACTGTGGAGGACCTTCTGATCAAGTGTTTGACAACTTATATGAGCCGATCTGGGATGGCGGGGCAGATGGAAACCCCATCAATGAAAACAACTATTTTGCAGCCTACGTGTACCAGACCGTTTCTCTCTACAAAGATTACATCCGCATCTGGGAAATTGGAAACGAAGTAGATGCAGATAATTTCCTGTATGGACAGATTAGCAGAGGCCAGCCAGGTAATTGGTGGGACCAAGACCCTGCTCCCTGCCATTTGACCAATTGGAAAGCCCCTATTGAGTCATACATTCGAATGCTGCGAATTGCCCATGAGGTTATTCATTACCTGGATGAGGATGCTTGGGTTACAACAGGTTCAATCAAATATCCCTCTTTTCTCGATGCACTGCTTAGAAATACAGACAACCCTTCTGGAGGCACAGTGGATGCGGTAAGTTATCCCTTGTTGGGTGGGGCTTATCTGGACATGATTCAAGTACATGTCGTCCCTCAAATCTTCCCTTCTGTAGCAAATGGTTCCACCTTTAACCGCCATTCAGACCAGATGGGGGAAACCATTGAAGAATTAGCCGACTCTATGCGACATATTCTTAGGTCATACGGGTATGATGGCGGAAATTATCCTGAGAAAAACCTGGGAATTTCATTGATAAACATTCCCCGGAGAGCCTTCCCCGGATTTTATGGAGGAGAAGATGTGCAGCGTAATTTTCTCATGAAGACCTTTGTGATTGCTCAAAAAAGCAACTTTACAAACTTGATCGTGCGCAACATTGGAGAGGAAGAATCCCCTAATTCCGCGACGATTTCAGGAGAACTTATGGGTATTTACCAGAACCTAAATGCCTCTCCCCCTGGAAATGAACAGTTCACTCAAGCTGGAACTGGCCTAAATACCTATTTGAGGTATTTACAAGGGTATGCATATGATTCTGCTGCGACAAGTGCTTGCCAGTTTCCTGCTGGCATTTCGGGCGCCGCCTTCCAACATCCGGGTGGAAACATGGCCTACGTTATCTGGGCAAAGACCCTGGTAGATCAATCAGAAATGGCCTCTGCCAATTACACCTTCCCACCTTCCATATATGTGTTGAACCTCACGAAAACTTCATGGGACAATCAATCCCTTTCAGTGGTAAATAGTAACTTTTCCCTTAATGGTACTCCCTTTATGCTGGTTCCCACTCAGCAGACTTTCCCAGTTGAATGGCTAACAGTAGAAGCAATTTCAGTCCCCGAACTACGCCAAACCCATATCAGGTGGGTTACTGCTTCCGAACAGGATAACCATCACTTTGAAGTAGAAAGGTCCGTAGATAAGGCTGCTTTTTCAGTGCTTGGCAGTGTTCCTGCGATAGGGAATTCCTCTACCCCAACGACCTATGAGTTTGACGATAATGCCTTCTTTGAAGGGAAAATTTATTATCGAATTAAACAGGTAGACCAAAACGGACAAAACAGTTATTCACAGGTTGTTTCCGTCGTACATGACCTTACCTCTACCCCATCTTACCAACTTCTAGTGTATCCAAACCCTGTGAAGGATGGATTACTGAACCTGGAAATCCGAGCCTCAGAAATGGTACGGGCCACATTTGAAATAAGAAACTTGGTAGGCCAAGAGGTCAGAAATTGGCAGGCTGAATATACAGGAGGGAGATATGTAGAGGAAATAGAATTGAATGGGATGCCTCCTGGTCATTATACCTTTTCGAGTGAAGTGAGCTATCAAAATAATTCAAGAACTAGGCTCCATTACAGATTTATCATTTCTCCATAAATAATTAACGTTTCTTGAATTTTTGTTATAAATCAGCCCCACATCAAGGGGCTTTTTTTAAACAAAATGCTATTTTTTCATGTAAGATTTTCCATTTGTCCGTAAATATATTCATATTTGAAGCAGTCACCTGTTAGTGCGATCAACTACTTTTCGATCTTTTCCTTGAGGTTTTACACATCTGTTCTATTCAGTTTCTACGGAGGTAAAAAATCCCTGCCGTTAACCATTTTCGTGTAACTATTGACAAGGGTCCTTAAGAGGGTCCACAGTGGTTGTCAGGAACTACATTCTAGAAAAACCCCCTCATAATGGCTACAATCGCTCAAAGTTCAGCCATGAAAGTCCTTGCTGTTATTCAACTTATCCGCGTACATCAGTGGGTGAAAAATCTATTTGTGTTTTTACCTGCTTTCTTTGCGGTGAGGTTGGATGATCCTCAGGTTCTTATCAACTCCCTGTTCGCATTTCTTGCTTTCAGTGTTACCGCATCTTCGATCTATGTAATCAATGATTATCTAGACATTGAAAAGGATAAGCTTCATCCAGAGAAGAAAAGTCGTCCATTGGCAAGTGGAGCCCTCAGTAAGCCAGCTGGATTAAGCATTTTTGCGGTACTGGCAATCATTTCGATTGGCCTGACCTTTTTGATCGGATGGGAAGCAGCTACATTTCTTGGGGCTTACTTTGTCATGAACCTGGCCTATTCCTTTAAACTTAAGGAAATTGCCATCATTGACATTGCCATTATTTCTACAGGCTTTTTGTTGCGGGTGTTTGTAGGCGGTGCGGCAGCAAGCATCCCCGTTTCCAACTGGCTGGTGCTGCTTACCTTCCTGCTGGCCATGCTTCTGGCCCTGGCAAAAAGGAGGGGAGAAATGGTGTTACAAACAAAGATTGGCAAGACTCGAAAATCGCTGGAAGGCTACAACCTTCAATTCATTGACCAAGCAATGGTGTTCATGGCTGCTGTTACAGTGGTCTCCTACATCATGTACACCGTTAGCCCTGAAGTCATGCACAGAATTAAAAGTGACAGGGTTTACCTTTCTACGATATTTGTTATCCTGGGGGTGATGCGGTACCTGCAGCAAACCCTTGTTTTCCATAAGACTGAATCTCCTACAAAAGTCTTATACGAAGATCGATTTATTCAGCTTGTCCTAATTGCCTGGATCGGCTTTTTTGCGGCCCTGCTGTACATCTAACCAATTTAACCGACTGAATTTCTAATGGGAAAAGCCCAACAAATTGCCAACTGGGGCATGTATCCCCAGGTACAAGCAAAGGTAGCCGAGCTTGGCTATACAGATGAACTACAAACCTTTGTCAAGACAGAGGAAGAACTGCTAGCAAGGGGAAATGGCCGTTGCTATGGAGATGCTGCGTTGAGTACTACCATATTTTCTACCCTAAAACTCAACAAAATCCTCAGCTTTGATCCTACATCAGGGGTAATGGCTTGTCAAGCAGGCGTTCTGTTGTCCAGCATTTTAGAAGTGGTCGTTCCCAAAGGGTTTTTCCTGCCAGTTACCCCAGGCACCAAGTTTATTACAATTGGGGGCGCAATTGCTGCAGATGTCCACGGCAAGAACCACCATTCCGAAGGATGTTTTTCTGACCATGTCCTTTCATTTGATTTAATGTTAAGTGATGGACAGATCATTACGTGTGCTCGGAATGAAAACCCAGATTGGTTCTGGGCAACAGTTGGGGGCATGGGCCTTACCGGGATCATTGTGCAGGCAACCTTTCAGTTGAAGCCAATTGAGACTGCCTACATTCGGATGGAGTCTATCAAAGCCCAAAATTTAGCGGAAATCATGTCCCTGTTTGAGGCATCTGAAGATTGGACCTACACCGTTTCCTGGATAGATTGCCTGCAAAAGGGCAAACACATTGGCCGCTCCATCATGATGCGAGGTGAACATGCTACCATCGACGAACTTCCCCCAAAATTTTCGGGGGCTCCTCTGAGCTTAAAGCCAAAGATGAACCTAAACGTCCCATTCCAGTTTCCCAGCTTCGCATTGAACACCCTTTCTGTCAAAGCTTTCAACTTTCTATACTACCATAAACAACGCCAGAAGCAACTCAACATCATCTCCGATTATGATACCTTCTTCTATCCATTGGATGCCATCCATAACTGGAACCGCATTTATGGAAAAAAAGGATTCACCCAATACCAGTTTGTCATTCCAAAGGAAGTAAGTCGAGAAGGGCTGGAAGAAATCCTGAGGACCATTGCTGCGTCTGGTCAAGGCTCATTTCTTGCAGTCCTTAAGCTGTTTGGCAAAAATAACCCGGAAGCCTACAACTCCTTCCCCTTCGAAGGGTATACCCTGGCACTCGATTTTAAAATCAACCGTAGCCTTCCCAAACTTATTGCCCAATTGGATGAATTGGTCCAAAAGTATCAAGGCAGGATTTATTTGGCCAAAGACGCATTTTCTGTAAAACACAGTGATCTGATAATCCCCAACTTGCCAGAGAATCGGAAATTTACCTCCCTCCAACAAACCCGACTGGCAACACAAGCATGAAAACATACGTGATATTAGGTGCCACCTCTGACGTCGGCGAACAGTTTGCCTATGAGGTTGCACGATCAGAAAAAGAAAACTGCCAACTACTGCTTACTGCCCGTAGCCCTGAACGATTAGCCCCCCTCAAATCCGACTTAGAAATCACCACAGGGGCTTCAGTAGAAACCCTGGCAGTAGATGCCATGGACATACAATCAGCAACTAAGTATTTGGGACCATGGGCAGAGAAGGCAGATTGGGTTGCGCTGTTTTTAGGATACCTGGGAGATCAGGAAGAAGCGCAAAATTCAGGTGAGGAGGCTAGCCGGATAATGCAAGTGAATTACAATGGGGCTGTTCAGCTACTGGATATCTTCGCACGTTCATTTGCAACAAAAAAGCAGGGAACAATCGTTGGAGTGGCATCAGTTGCAGGGCTTAGAGGCCGACAATCAAATTACTATTACGGAAGTGCAAAGGCGGGATTTATCGCATATTTAAGTGGGCTCAGAAATCGTCTCTATCACCAGAATGTCCATGTGCTAACCGTTTTACCAGGATTTATGGACACCAAAATGACCGCTGATCTAGACCTGCCGGGGCCCCTTACTGCCCAACCTGATCAGGCAGCTCGTCACATTTTCCGTTCAGCTAAGAAGAAGAAAAACCAGGTATATGTACTGCCTATCTGGCGGTGGATCATGCTGATTATCACCACCATTCCAGAAGGCATTTTCAAACGGCTTTCCTTGTAGGACATTTAACATGAACCTCTATTACCATGCCTTCACCCGTACACACCCAACCAACCTCAAAATACCAGGACCTTTCGATTTTTCAGTTACCGGAAAACTTTAGGGGCCGGTCTGCGCCCATCGTTCAACTGTGGTGGTTGGTTCACTTTTTTCTGTTTAAGCCTTCTCCACAATTTTTGTATGGCTGGAGGCGGTTTCTACTCAGGCTTTTTGGAGCTAAAGTAGGAAAAGGCGTGATTTTAAGGCCTTCCTGCCAAGTGACCTACCCCTGGAAGGTTTCAATAGGAGATTTTTCATGGATTGGGGATGAAGTGGTCCTCTACAGCTTGGGCAACATAAGCATTGGTACAAATACCGTTATTTCTCAACGTTCTTATATCTGCACTGGCTCTCATCGACATGATCGCCAGGATTTTTTGATCTATCAAGAACCCATCACCATAGAAGATGAATGCTGGCTTGCCACAGATGTATATGTAGCACCAGGAGTTCATATCGGTAAAGGAACTGTTGTAGGTGCACGAAGCTCCGTTTTTAAAGATTTGCCTTATGGAAAAATCGCTGTGGGTGCTCCCGCACAGGTTATCCGCGACCGGGCTTATCAGGATTAATACAATTTGAACTTGTGAGGCTATTAGTATACGGCATCAATTATCTTCCTGAGCTCACCGGTATTGGAAAATATACGGGGGAAATGTGTGAGTGGCTTGTCAGTCAGGGTCATGAAGTGGAAGTTATCACAACCGTGCCCTATTATCCAGAATGGAGCGTTCACCCAGCCTACAAAAATAAACTATGGCATACGGAAAATCGAAATGGGGTACTTATTCACCGAACGCCCTTTTATGTTCCTCAGCAGGTAACCGGTAAAACCCGGATTCTGCACGAACTCTCATTTGGCATCAGTTCCTTGCTCCATTGGGTGAAAATATTTGCCAGGAAAAAATTCGATTTGGTATTGGCTATTTATCCTCCATTACCTATTGGCCTTTACCCGGTTATGTATCGATGGATCAGAAAAGTTCCCATGGTTTTTCACATCCAAGACCTTCAGGTTGATGCTGCCAGAGACTTGAACATCATCAAGAATCAACGCCTGCTGGACCAGTTAGAAAGGGTGGAAAAATTTTACTGCAAACAAGCTGATTGGGTTACCACCATTAGCGAGGGAATGAGGGAAAAAATCAGCGAAAAAGGTATTCCTGAACAAAAGATTGGCATGTTCCCCAACTGGGTGAACACGGACCTAATGGCTCCAATGCCCAATAAAAAAGCTGCGCTCAAGCAAAATTGGGGCTACCAACCCGATCAAAAAGTAGTCCTTTACTCGGGAAATATGGGTGAGAAGCAGGGGCTGGAGGTCGTGCTTGATACCGCAGAAATGATGGGGCCAACTGTTCAATTTAGGATGGTGGGCCAAGGAGGAATAAGGAATCGCCTTGAGGCCATTGCCCAGAAACGAAATCTTCAAAATGTTCAGTTCTCTGACTTGGTTCCCCTTGAAGAGTTACCCGAGCTTCTCAACATGGCCGATTTCCATTTGGTACTTCAGAAAAAAGGAGCAACTGACTTGGTCATGCCGTCGAAACTTACCGGTATACTCTCCGTGGGGGGAGTTCCCATAGTGACAGCAGAGAAAAATAGCTCTTTGAGAACCCTAATTGAACAAGAACAAATCGGGTTAACGGCGGATCCGGAAGATGCGCAGGCATTGTTCCATTTGTTACAACGCCATCTATTTGATGACCTCTCTCCCTATCAAAAACGGTCACGTGCATATGCCATACAGGAATTAGGACAAGATGCCATTCTCTCCGCGTTTGTAGCAGAACTTGAGGAGCTTATCAGGGACAAAGCAGCAAATGTTTCTTATGCATCTTATTGAAGCAAGATGCACCTGGGCATTCCACATGCTGTTGATCGTCTATTTAGGAGTGGTCTTGTATTTCCTTTTCCTTTATCAAGGAGGATATTTTTCTCATGTCAACCGATTGGAGGATGATGTTCAACATTTTATCAACCTTATCCCATTCAAAACCATCACCTTTTACATCAGCCATGCCTGGGAAGCTAAGGGTAGGCACAATACCGATCGAGAACTACTGCTTAACATATTTGGGAATATCCTGTTGTTTTTTCCTTTTGGAGTTCTGGTACCCCTGGTGTTCAGAAAATTACAAAAAGCCCGGCACTTACTGGCTCTTGCTTTAGGCTTCAGTTTTTTACTGGAATTTGCACAAATCCTTTTCAATGTCGGAAACTTTGACATTGATGACATTATTTTGAATACCCTTGGAGCCTTGCTTGGGGTTAAAGGACTCCAAACCTTCACCGGAAAGATACCTTTGGCGCGGAATCAACTAAAAAAGTAGACTGAGAAAATTAACCGCTCTTTTTCAGTATTCTGCCCAACTATCTCTGCCTATTTCAGGTTATTGCTGCGGGCTTTTGTAACTTTGTGCCCTTATTCATCATCCCTAAAGCAGGAGCGTCGTTGGAAGATTGGATTGAAATTTATGGTGCGCGGGAGCACAACCTCAAAAACCTTGACCTCAAGTTACCGCGCAATCAACTCGTCGTCATCACTGGGGTAAGTGGCTCCGGAAAAAGTTCTCTCGCCTTTGATACCTTGTACGCTGAAGGCCAGCGCAGGTACCTGGAGAGTTTTTCCGCCTATGCGCGGCAATTTTTGGGTGACTTAAAGAGTCCAGATGTGGACAAGGTGGAGGGATTGAGTCCCGTTATTGCCATCGAACAAAAAACCACTTCCCGAAACCCGCGCTCTACTGTCGGGACAGTTACGGAGATATACGATCTTTTTCGTCTGCTATACGCCCGCGCAGCTGATGCTATCAGCTATAAGACGGGCAAAAAGATGCGTCGCATGACGGATGAGCAGGTGGTAGAAGCAATTACCGAACAGTTTCAGGGAGAAAAGATGATGGTGCTTGCTCCCCTTGTCAGGTCCCGGAAGGGACATTACCGGGAATTGTTCCAAAACCTGGGAAAGCAAGGCTACTCACAGGTTAGGGTAGACGGAGAGGTCCAGGACATCGTCAAAGGGATGCGGCTTGACCGTTATAAGATACATGATATCGAGCTGGTGGTAGATCGGCTGAAAATTGGCAAAGACACCAAACGACTCCTGGAGAGCACCCAGCAGGCCATGAAAATGGGCAGCGGAACGGTGCTGATGTTGGAATACGACAGGCCAGAAAATCCTCATTGGTACAGCCGTAACCTGATGGATCCGGAGAGCGGTATCAGTTATGACATTCCTTCGCCAAATACCTTTTCTTTTAACTCTCCCTATGGTGCTTGCCCTAGATGTAATGGACTGGGCAAAATATTTGAGGTTGATCCCAATGCCTTAATTCCAGATAAAAGCCTATCTATCAATCGGGGGGGCCTGGCTCCACTGGGAGAATACCGAGATATATGGATGTTTCGGCAGCTACGCAAAGTGGCCAAACACATGAATTTCTCCCTGGCGGACCCCATCGAAAAATTGCCAGAGGAAGCCCTGGAGTTTTTGCTCACCGGTAAGAAAAATGGAGTTGCCAAAGGCCTGCGTATCCGATTTGACGGAATCAAACATTTTGTAGAGGACCAATACCACAATTCTTCTTCGGAAAAAATTAAATCCTGGGCGGAGCAGTTCATGCGTATCTCCACCTGCCCAGAATGTAACGGCAGAAGGCTAAAAAAGGAGAGCCTGTATTTCACCATTGACGGAAAGAATATCTCTGACCTCGCGCTCATGGACATTGGCTCATTGGCCAGATGGATCGAAAACCTGGAGGACAGATTGAGTGAGCGGCAGCGAAAGATTGGAGAAGAGGTGATCAAAGAACTCAGAAAGCGAATCGGCTTCCTAACCGAAGTGGGACTGGATTACCTCGCGCTGGACAGGCCTGCACGTTCCCTTTCAGGAGGTGAAGCACAACGAATTCGTCTGGCTACCCAAATTGGTTCTCAATTGGTGAATGTGCTGTACATACTCGATGAGCCCAGCATTGGACTCCATCAACGGGACAATGAACGCCTCATCAATTCGCTGTTGAAGCTACGTGACCTCGGCAATTCTGTGCTGGTGGTGGAACATGATAAAGACACCATGCTAGCCTCAGATTATTTACTTGACTTCGGCCCGGGTGCTGGCCAGTATGGAGGCAGTATTGTGGCCCAGGGAAGTCCTAAAGAAGTGCTGCAGATCCCTTGCCCAACCGCAGACTATTTATCTGGTAGAAAAGAAGTTCCGGTGCCTACAACTCGCCGCCAGCCCAAAGAGAATCAATACCTTCACCTGAAAGGCGCGCACGGCAATAACTTGAAACATGTCGACCTTGAGGTACCACTGGGACTATTTATTTGCGTTACTGGGGTTTCCGGGAGTGGTAAATCCACCCTCATCAATGAAACCCTTTTTCCGATTATCAGCCAGTTCCTCTACCGGTCCAAGAAAAAGCCCATGCCCTATGAGGAGTTTACCGGCCTGGATAAACTCAACAAGGTAGTCCGCATTGACCAATCGCCCATTGGGCGGACGCCGCGCTCAAACCCTGCTACTTACACGGGGCTGTTTACCTACATTCGGGAGCTATTTGCCCAATTGCCCGAATCCAAAATTCGCGGTTATAAACCCGGTCAATTTTCCTTCAATGTAAAAGGGGGAAGATGCGAAACCTGTCAAGGTTCAGGCCTCCGAACCATCGAGATGAACTTCCTTCCGGACGTATACGTGATGTGTGAAACCTGCCAGGGACGCAGGTACAACAGAGAAACACTAGAAGTTCGCTACAAAGGTAAATCCATCAGTGATGTCCTGAACATGGACGTGAGCGAAGCACTGGAATTTTTTGATGCCCTTCCCAGGATCAAGCGGAAGCTGAAAACCCTTCATGATGTTGGCCTTGGGTATATTACCCTGGGGCAACCTGCCACCACCCTTTCAGGTGGAGAAGCGCAGCGCATCAAAATCTCAGCAGAGCTATCTCGCAGGGATACGGGGAATACCTTGTACATTTTGGATGAACCCACCACAGGGCTTCATTTTCAGGACATCGAAATGTTGTTGGAGGTGCTTAACCAGTTGGTGGAAAGAGGAAATACCGTTTTGGTGATTGAGCACAACATGGATGTCATTAAGTTTGCCGATCACATCATTGATCTGGGGCCAGAGGGAGGTGCTAATGGAGGAACCATTCTGACAGCAGGTACGCCAGAAGAGGTTTCAGAAGTGGAAGCTTCGCATACCGGAAGGTTTCTTAAGCGAGAACTATTTCCCATTACCGAGCAATAGGCCTAAATATAAGATGTTTGATTTATGAAAAAACTGTCCCTTTGATTCAGGGAAAGACGGTCAGATTATTGCAAAAACAGCCTTAACTTAAGGCTGCATTATGAATACATCCGTGAGCACTCATGAATTCGAGATTTCTGACATGTTACGTTCTGGGCTGGAAATTGTTCCTACCCCTGTTTGGCTTATACATGGTGCAGAAAACTTGATCTTATTTGCCAATAAAGCTGCGCAAACCCTTCAAGAAAAGTACCAGATAAATGGTTATTTGCCGATAATTGCAGGTGCTGCCATCCAGAGAAATGGATTTTCTGCTTCTTTCTGTTCCTTGAGGACGTCAGTAGCAGACGTGTTTGGCCAACTTAAGTTTGAGCCAACCGAAACAGAAGGCTCTCCTATTTATTGGATGCACTTCTCACCTATTGGCCTGCGAAATAAGGAGGGTTCATGGCGTTCACTTACACCAGGGCAATCAGGGAAGCTGTTAGATTCTCCTGGCGAAACCATGTTAGAATTTGACAGAAACCATCATTTTTTACCATTTAAAAAAGAGAGAAATACCAAAAATATAGAATTACTAACTCCCACCCAGGTTGATCATTTCCAACAGATAGTCGAACACGCTTACCAAAACGGAAGTAACAACTTCACTTCCAATAAAAATCAGCAGATTTCTGTTTGGCCTATATACGCCCAAGCGGGCTGGGTAGGCTCCACTTTGCGGATTAGCCCTACCTATCTTCCCACATCGAATCATGGCCAGGATACCGAATACCAGGAAATTATAAAGCGGTACTCTGATTTGTTTGAGCAAGTTAAAACCGGGCTAGTGCTGCTTTACCAAGAAGAACTGGGTTCGCCTAAGACCCTGAAGTTCTACTCTTGCAACAAGGCTGCGCTCGAAATTTTTGGTCCCTACGCTGGAAATTTTCAAGGAAAGTTCGCCAATGAGTTATTCCCTTCTGAAATCACCTTTGATGCTGAAGCGATATACCACCAGATCATGATGGAGCAGAAGGAGGTCGTACTTACCGAAGTAGAATCTCATCATCCTGAGGCAGGTACTCACTATTGGGATATCAGGTTTGCAGCATTGCCGGGTAAATTCGTTGGAATAGCGTTCAATCAAGTTACCAGAAGGGTGGTCGCCCGACGACAAAATGACTTGTTTAACCAAGTGATGCAATATTCGAATGATGCTGTATTTGTGGTAAGCCCTGAAGAGGGACAGATTTTCTCTTCCAATAAACGTGCACAAATCCGATATCTATACGACGAAGAAGCCATTCAAAAATTAAAGCTCTGGGAATTTTGTACCATGGCGACCAATGGCATAGAGGACTGGCACAGACTCATGAAGGAGTTGAAAGCGGAAGGTAAGCTCATCAAAACCACTCGTCATACCAAAAAAGATGGGAGCTCTTTTCCGGTGGAGATAAGCTTCAGGTATACCGAAATTGAACAACAGGCTTATGTAATTGCCAATGCTAGAGACCTCTCTACCCTTGAAGCCCAATCTGAACGCCTCAAAGAAAGCGAGGCCAAGTACAGGAACTTTGTCGAACGGATCAACGAAGGTTTGATCCTGACAGACATGAAAGAACGGATTTTATATGTAAACCAGCGGACTTGTGGGATATTAGGGTACGAAGAAAATGAGTTGATCGGGCGCTCTACCCTTGAACTCACCTATGATGAAGAGGGTAAAAATACCATCATGGGTAAAATTGCTAACCGCCTTTCGGGTACTTCTGAGCAGTACGAATTGGGGTTACAACGAAAAAATGGAGACAAGCTATGGGTAATGGTTACGGGTGCCCCTTATGAAGAAGCAGATGGACAAATAAATGGCTCTATTGCCATCATCACAGATATTACTGACCGAAAGAAGGCCGAACTTCAGCTCAGGCAAACCAATGCAGAATTAGATTCTTTTGTCTACAAAGCATCGCATGACCTGAAAGGTCCTTTGGCTTCAATTATTGGGGTGGTCAATATTGCAAAAGACCGAATCCGTGATCCTGAAAGCCTGACGTTTTTCGACCTGATCCTCAAAAGTGCATCCAAGTTAGACAACATCTTGATGGAACTGATAGATGTTACCCGGATGAACAAAGCCAAAATTGAACCTGCGGAAGTAAATATCCATAAGTTGGTAGAGGAAATCCTACAAAGCCTCCAGCACAATCCAGAGAGGGAAAAAGTGGAGGTAAACGTTGATATATCTCCTTCTCTTACCCTGTCAACCGACATAAAATTGATTCGGTCAATTCTTCAGAACCTGATCGTAAATAGCATCAATTACCGTGATCCTGCAAAAGCCACATCCAAGGTTCAGATTCGTGGTGAAGTACTCCCCTCAGGGGTTCAAATTGAGGTGAGCGATAATGGCAAAGGGATACCCGAACGGCTTAAATCTCGTATTTTTGAAATGTTCTTTCGGGGGGATACCACTTCAAAGGGAACAGGCCTAGGCCTTTACATCGTAAAAAATTCCGTAAACCGCCTAGGGGGGAAGCTTTCCTTTACCTCGGAAGAAGGGGTTGGGACTACTTTTGTGCTTCAGTTGTCGGCCTTCGACCCGCATAGCGTAAGTCCATAATCCGATTTAGCAGGTCAAACCAAAAAGGGGCTCCCAACGAGACTGCCAGTGCGGTAATGGCCCATCCCCCTAATTTTTGCAATACCCATAGTGCGTAAGGGGTTCCCTCGGTACCTTCAATTCCTTGTAGCCTAGGCCAGTCTGACTCCCATCCCAACCCCAATAATTCACCGGCATCACTTCCTGGAGCTAGTTCATTCCAACGTTCGCGAACCGTTTCGAAATCAGCTGAACCACCTAGCGAATCTAACACAAGTGCCTGAGAAGCGTATGCTTCTGCTAACTTCTCTACTCCTGCCCTGCGTGATTCATCCTGAAGTAATCCCTTCGCAATGGCCAGCGTATCCCCATTTATGGCAATGGCCACGATAAGCCCCGTTACAAACAACCACAATTGGGTTTTTCGTTTGTACCAGCCACTTACCCGGTCCATCATTTCTATAAACCACTGCTCCAATCCTTCCAGAAATTTGTCTATATCTCCTCCTGCTTTCTCCAGCAGAAAAAACAGAATATTCCGGGTCCCTTCATCTGGAACAGCTTCAATGTTTCGCTTAAGCTGATTGAGGTTTAGTTTCCCAGTGGTCACTTGCTTGGATTCCTCATCGGGTAACTCAAGCACCCCCAACAACAGCTGTGCGAAATTAGCGGGGGCCAGATAAGAGGGGGGATGCTTCCCATTTAGGCTAAGGCGCCTTAATCGCTGGTAAGGCGCAGCGTCTAGAAACCTGGCACTCAGGCTACTGGGGGCCTGTTTGGTGGCAGTACCATCCAGCATTCTGCAAATGGCCCTTTCCATGGTTTTTCCCCTGAGGCCGCTAAAACCGGCAACTGCCTCCCAAAATGCGGAAACCAGAAGGCTCAGCAGTAGGTAGAAAAAGATAAGTCCAACGACCAAACCAAGGAGTTGCGACATTATTCTGAAAATCTTTGAATGGGAATTTCGAATCGCCCCATACTCACATTGACCTGCGTTTGGAAGTCACGGGTGCTCACCAACTTTCCTTCAAAGGTACCGGTCATCACATCATCCCCTTTTCCTGTGAGGATCATTTCAATCTCACTGCTGATAAAGGTTTCTGCGATTCCTCCTGTGCCGACTGGAATGTAGGAGATCAAAGGTTGTGGCTTGTTGGGAAAGGTATCTGGAAACATGATGCTGACCGGTACATTCAATGTGTCCAACTCAATGTCCGTGATATTGATCTCCCAACGGGATAAATCATCCTCTGATAGTTGGCGAATAATTTTTATGAATGATCCAGCCGTATCCTGTACAAATGCGGAATGAAACCTCTCCTGGCCTGCAGCTCTCCAATCTGTTCTAAAAACAGCCCCATCAACTGTTCCTTCTATAAAGCCTGGGGCCAGCCCTTCTCCATCATCAGTTCCACAGCCTTGCCAATATATGCAAGTAGTTCCAACAAGAACTAGCAGGAAAAAAATATACGAATGTCTGGTAGCCGTTGGTGACATATTCTCTTAATCTATTAGCCTCAAATATGGAAGTTTTTCCCTTAACATTTTGGTGTACTCCTTATTCTTTCCAACAAGGAAACCTATGTTCCCTCAGCAAAGTTTACAACCCCCTTGTTAGCAGGGCATTACAGAGAAGACAATACCACAATGGATTCCAAGGTCATATCCTGGGGCAAACTACTTGGGTCCAGCCTCGCAAAGCCCAGGCCTTCTTCGGTCACTTCTACCTCAATTTGCAAGGGGAAGTTATAATGCAGATAGCTATCGAGTACGGAGATGTCCACCACTCCATAGTCTGGATTATAAATGGCAGAAATGGAAGAATCTGCTACCTGCAATTGCTGCCTGAACTTCTGATAACTTTGTCCTACATATACGCCATCAGCGGTTTTCATAGCCGCAGACCTTACCTGGATTCGGTTGACTGGTGTTGTGGGTAACCTGCCGCCAGGGTCGCCAGCATCTACATACTCCCCCTCCACAAGCACTTCTCCACCATCAACCGCGGTATAAATACGACCTCTCCACTCAAATCCCTCTGCCTCAAATAAGGTATCTGATTTGAATTCCATCCCTTTCACTTCCTCTCCAGGCATGGGCCCCCCAATGTAGGTTGAAGTCACCCCAACTTCACAAATCATGTTGGGTTGCTGTAAGCATTTTGCATCTTCCTCGTTCAATACCATCCCCTCGGCACCTGATGTATCCTCCATGGGTTCGTCTGGCAGTTGTTCCTCTTTGGGGGCTTTTTCTTCC
>JBCDIQ010000083.1:0-17083 GCA_039024295.1 Bacteroidota bacterium
AGGTCAGATCTACCCAAGGACTGATGGTACATGTGTTTGGAAAGCTCGCTGCTGCAATGTTTTTTCTCTGTTTAGACCTCTTTAACTAGCGATTCGCATTACTTACCAATCGATACAGATTTGACCAGGAACAAGTCATTTCTCTTACGAATGAAGCCGCAACCAGGGACCAGATTTATGAACAGCTAAGGCACCTGCGCAATACCGTGGAGCCGGAGGATAACCTGGTGATGTATTACGCAGGTCACGGCCTGGCGGAAAAGGAAAGCAACAAGGCCTATTGGATTCCAACCGATGCTAGAGAAGGACGGGAATGGGATTATATCAACAACCACGACCTGTGGCACGAAGTAGGCAGGATTCCTGCCCGGCACATCTTCCTGATCTCAGATAGCTGTTTCAGCGGTGCCTTATACCGGCCGCGCTCAGCCAAGCGCAGCGTGGCAGACGTTCGTCAGTTTCAAAAACCCTCCCGATGGATCCTTGCATCGGGTGGCCACGATGAGTTGGTTTCAGATGGCACCTTAGGCGGGCACAGCCCTTTTGCAGAAGCCTTGTATAAAGTGCTCAAACAACCAGCCTTGGATGGTTTGAGGGTGTCAAAGCTGATTGATCGGGTGACAGATGCGACCGCAAAATTTGCCCGTCACACCCCTGAAGGCAGGCAGTTACCCGGAGATGAAGGGGGGCAGTTTGTGTTTTATCCCAAATTAGATGAACAGGCTTGCTGGCAGGAGGCGACACACACCCATACGGTGAAGGCATATGAGCGGTATTTGTCGCTATTCCCCGAGGGAAAATTCCTTCAGGAAGCACGAGTGGCCTTACAGAAAATTAAGGACCAAATTAATTGGGAAAGGGCACGTAAGGCGGGAACGGCTGTAGCACTTCAGCATTATCGCCAACAGCACCCTGATGGTGCTTTCAGGCAGGAGGCTGATGGTTTATTGACCCAGCTCCGACAGGAAGCCCAAAAACGGGAGGCAGCGGCCTATGACCTTCACCAGGAAGCAGCGCAAGAAGCCCAAAGGTGGGAAGTGACCATCCAAACAGGTTCCATAGAAGGGTTTACCCATTTTTTACTCAAACATCCCTACGGAACCTACGCACAAGAAGCCCGCAACCGCAGGGAAGCGTTGATCCAGCAGGAAGAAAAGAGAAGAAAGCGCGTATTGGAAGAAGATGCCTGGAAGTTTGCGAAGGCACAGCATTCTTCAGAGGCCTACCGCTACTTTCTGAAAAACTACGACCAAAGTGTATTCGCCCCTCAGGCACAGGCATTTTTGAAAAAACTGAACCGTCCCCAAAAAGATCGGCCTATCACTCAACAGAGGACAAAACAACGTCCCGTACGAAAGCCCATCAATAAGGCCAGGACCCGTAACTCTACGTCCCAACATCAGCAAGGCACCAGTTCCGGAACTAATTGGTTCATGAAAATCATCAAGGTGGTTGGAGGAATTATCGCTGTGTACATCATCCTGGTAATTCTGGAGATCATTTTTCTCGGATATTACTAAACTTGGCACAGTTTGCGTATTTTTCCTTTTAGCAGGTAATCTTGCCCGATGGTGCAACCATTTTTTACGGATGCAGAAAAAATGTTAGCTTAGACATTGAAACACACTGAGGTAAATTTTTATACATTTATACCTCAAACCTATTTTCATGTATCGTAAAATTTTCTCTTGGGCTGTTACCCTTGCTCTTTGGTGTTGCGGGGGAATGATTCAACCTATATCTGCTACTCATTTTATGGGAGTAGACATGAGTTACACCTGCCTACCCGCCTCCACTTGTCAGTTCCGGTTTACCCACAAGGCATACTATGATTGTACAGGTGCTGCTACCCCAGTTCCTCCCAATGTACCTCTATATCCATTTCTGAATTTTAAGGGAGTGAGTACACTACCTTTCTGTACACAACCAGATACCATTGGAGGTTGGGTATTAGTAAGTTATACGGAAGTTACTCCAGTATGCCCGTTTTTCCAGACAGCATGTACCAATCCAAATTCTCCAATTAATGGCGTACGAGAAGCTATTTTTTACCGTGATTATGACTTTTGCAACGTAAACTGCACCTCATATGTAGCCAATTGGATTTCTTGCTGCAGGAATAACACCATTACTTCAGGTGCTGCCAGTAATGGCATTGTAAATGAAGTAGAGATCAACCTCGCCGTTTCTCCCTGTAATAACTCTCCTATCTTTGCTTCAGACCCAATTTTTTACCTCTGCAATGGTCGCAAAGCTGTCTTGAGTCAGCATGCTTTTGACCCTGATGGAGATTCATTGGTGTATTCGCTTACTGCCTGTCAAGGTTCAGCCACCCAAATCGTTAGTTACAATACCGGATTTTCCGCTAGCAGTCCCTTAGGGCCGACTTGGAATGTAACCCTTGATCCTGCAACAGGTGATCTTACCTTTGATCCAGCAAGCAACTCTGCTCTGATGGTTGGGGTTGTATGTATTCGTGTAGATGAATATCGCAATGGGCAAAAGATTGGCAGTGTAGCCCGCGACATGCAGGTTACTGTGCTAAATTGCGGGGGTACCAATAATGCCGTACCTACCATTGATAGCATCATCAGTGTAACAGGGGGTAATAGGACCGGTACACGCACTTTCAACATCTGCCAGGGAGATACTTTCAGCATGTTTGTTGCCGCGAGTGATTCGAATGCATTCGACAGCCTGACAGCATCTACTTCTCTTACCAATATGTTCCCTTCTGCCAGTATCAGCCAGACAGGAACCAATCCTATTGTGATTCAGATCAGCATGGTGGCTACTACCTCAGGAACCTTTAATTTTAACTTAAAGGTGGAAGACGTTGCCTGCCCATTTAAAACTCAGGATAACGAAACCTATACCCTAAAGGTAAATTCTTTCTGTGTTTCCGCTCAGGTAACCAATTCAGCTTGTGGGGCCACGGTGGGTGCCATTGACCTGACGGTGAAGGGAGGTACCCCTCCTTATTCCTTCGCATGGAGTAATGGGGCCACAACGGAAGACCTTACTGGGCTGGCACCAGGATTTTATGCCGTACAGATAACCGATAGCCTGGGTGCTACCTTGAGTGACAGTTTTTTAGTGGATGCCAATAATATTTCGCTCAATGCTACTGTGACGCCTCCTAGCTGTAACCAGCCCCTGGGCAGCATTTCTGTGGCCCCATCCGGCGGTCAGGGACCATATACCTACACCTGGACAACGGGTGATACCACGGCCAGTGTCTCTGGATTAGGGCCAGGAGGATACACCGTCTATGTTTTAGACTACAATGGATGTCCACGCCATCAGGTGTTTGTGCTAAATCCGCCTGACTCTTGCTTCAACCTGATTCGTGGAACAGTTTTCCATGATGCAAATGGCAACTGCGTACAAGATGCAGGGGAGGCACCAGTAAGCTTTGCAGTGGTAGACCTCACCCCAGGTGGAGCCGTCATGACGGATGCAAATGGAGATTATGTGATTCGTGCAGACTCTGGGAATTCTACGCTTGACATGTGGCCACGGCCATTTGCGACAGTTAATTGTCCTACGAGTGGGAACCATGTAGTGAGCTTCTCCGGAGTTGGCAATGATACCAGCGGGATAGATTTTGCCTTGAACGTTGTCCAGGTTCAAGACCTGGAAGTAACCTTAAGGTCGAGTATAGCCAGACCAGGCCGCAACCTGTTCTACTACCTAGGCTACCGAAATAATGGTAGCAATACGATGAATGGCTCCGTTCAGTTGCGACATGACACGGATGCTGCATTCGTGAATGCCAATCCACCGCAAAACAGCTATGCAACCGCTACAAGGACCCTAACCTGGAACTTTACCAACCTGCGTCCAGCGGAATTCCGACAGGTTATTGTCACCATGTCGGTGGATACCACGGTTCAGGCAGGTGACACCCTGATTGCTGATGCAAGTATTTTTCCAATCACCGGGGACTCCACCCCTGGCGACAATGTATTCCAGTTGTTGAATACCGCTCGCGCATCCTATGACCCCAATGACAAACAGGTGTTCCCACAAGGAATTGGCATGCGAGGGTTCATAGAGCCAACTGAAAATGAGATGGACTACACCGTCCGCTTCCAGAATACCGGAAATGATACAGCCTTTTACGTGGTGATCAGGGATACGCTGGACAGCGACCTGGACGTCACCTCCTTACAGATTGAAGGCTATAGCCATGATTTCAGTTTGAACATTGAGAATGATGAAGTATTGGTCTTCACCTTTGCCAACATCAATCTTCCAGATTCTTCAACTGATCTTGCAGGAAGCCAAGGCTTCATCGCTTACTCTATCAAGCACGATGGAACACTGGCAGCTGGTACGGAGATCAACAACAGTGCGGCGATTTACTTTGATTTCAATGCACCGATCATCACCAATACCGTCACAAATACCGTATTTACCTATCCATTGGTAGCTGTCAACCAAGTTAACAGCCTATGTGCAGGGGATTCCATCAGTGCAGAAATCACCCAGGCAGGCATGCCACCTTATATATTTGGTTGGTCTGATGGCACGCAAGACCCAAATAACCAGTCTGGTATCAGTTATACTACTCCAACCACTTCGGGTACTTATTCTGTCCAGGTGACGGATGCTTATGGCTTTACCACTTCAGATCAGGTGCAGGTAACGGTGAATCCTTCACCAGATGCGTCCTTTAGTGTCGGTGGGAACGGCTTGACCCGAGCATTTACCTTAAGTGCTTCCACCAACACCAACTGGACCTGGGACCTTGGTGATGGCACCACATTTACCAATCAGCAAATCATCACGCACCGTTATCCCAGGAGTGGCACCTACACCATCAAAGTGGTGGCTGAGAATGGTTGCGGTATTGACTCCCTCAGCCAAACCATCCAGGTGATCGCCTCCAGTATTGATCCTGGCGAATTTGCAGGGACCGTTACCCTCAGTCCTAATCCGTTCTCCAACACCGCAATTCTTGAATTTGCCAACCCAGGTGCAGTGCTCTATGAGCTTCGTATCCTGGATCTGAATGGCAAAGAAGTTCAGTACTACCCTGCTCAGGCGGGCAACCGCTTTGAAATCCTTCGAAATGAGCTTACCTCCGGCATGTACTTTTACCAGTTGACGGGAGAAAGACAAGCAGTTGGTAAGTTGTGGGTGGAGTGATAGCTATTAGGGAATAGCTGTTTGGTAATAGGTTTTTCCCGCTTCGCGGGATTGCGGTTCAGTCCACGGTTTACGGTGGCCAGTTTTCAGGAAAATGGCACTAGTGCCCCCAAAACTGAAAACCGTGAACTAATTACTGTAAACTGCTAAAAACAGCCATTTCCTACGTAAAAACACGTAAAACACCCCCTTAACTATCCGTCCTGCAAGAGCAGGACGGATTTTTTGTATGACCGATCAGGTACTACTTTGGCAGGTTACCCCCATATCCTGAACCGTTCAGTCATGGGAATTGATGGTTCAGATCAAGATTGTGTTTTTTGTAGGTGAGAATTAGACAACCGTTCACTGGTCCTTTTACACACTGGAAACATGAAAAGACGATCCTACCTTCACGCTGTATTTTTTATATGTACCCTGCTACTTTCTCTTGGCTCTATTCAGGCTACACATTTTAATGGTCTAACGATGCGGTATGAGTGCTTGCCGAATAGCTCGTGCCAGTACAGATTTTACCACACTGCTTATTATGATTGTTCTGGAGCCGGTGCCCCGGCTTTCCCCGGGAATCCTCCGATACCTAATGTGATATTTCGAGCAAATACTCCTGGGGTATGTACAAATCCGACCATCATCGGGAGTTGGATACTGGTGAGATATACGGAAATTACGCCATCTTGTCCATTTATAACCACACGCTGTACCAACCCACTCAGTCCTATCAATGGAGTAGTTGAGGCTACCTATTATGCCGATTATAATTTCTGTAATGTTAACTGTTCCAGCTATACTGCATTTTATGGGGTCTGTTGTAGAAATGGAAGTATCCTTAGTGGAGGTGCAAATGCAGGCATGTACATAGACTTAGACATCAACCTAGGTGTTAGCCCGTGTAATTCCTCCCCTGTTTTTGTGAATGATCCTGCAATGTACATTTGCGCTGCTACATCGCTTGAATTGAGCCAGCTCGCATTTGATCCTGATGGCGACTCTTTATCCTACTCCCTTGTGGCCTGTAAATCAGGCGCTAGTACAAATGTTTCCTACAACACCGGATTCAGTCCTCAACAACCCATGGGTCCCAATTGGAATGTCGCCCTAGATAGCGTATTAGGAATCTTAAGGATTGATCCAATCGGAAATAGCGCACTGGTATTCAGCACCTTATGCATTGAGGTTGAGGAATATAGAAATGGACAGTTAATTGGAAGTGTAACGAGAGATATGCACATCACTGTGGTCACTTGCCCGACAGCCAATTCAAATCCTGAATTTAATATGGGAAGTGTAACCACCACCGCACGTCAAACTTCTCCTAATTCTTTCCGTGTATGCCTCGGGGATACCTTCGAAATGTCCATTAGGGCTACAGACAGAGATCCGTTTGATACGATTTCATTGTCCAGTTTTGTCACCCAAAACTTCCCTGGTGCAACTTTTATCCAAACGGGAACTAATCCTGCTGTGGCACAAGTTTCATGGGTAGCCAATAAGCAAGGAATTTTTGGCTTCAATATTTTGGCCAATGACAGCAATTGCGTTGTAAATGGGCTAAGCTCAGTCCCATTCCTGGTGCAGGTAGACACCTTTTGTGTATCGGCAAGCATCACTGATGCCGCCTGCGGCAGTGCGGCTGGGGCTATCGACCTAACTGCCAATTGGGGCACACCGCCTTATACTTTTGCATGGAGCAATGGGGCTACCACAGAAGATATCACAGGGTTATTGCCAGGGTTCTACTCGGTATCCATTACAGATGCAAATGGGACCGTTCTCGTAGATTCCTTCCTGGTAAATTCCACCAGCCTAAATTTAAATGCCTCAATTTCTCAACCTGATTGTCGTACCAAGCTGGGTGGAATCACCTTGAGCCCAACAGGAGGAATTGCCCCCTATTCTTATTCCTGGACCAATGGCAGCACCACAGCTTCTGTCACCAACCTTCCTGCTGGCGGGTATACCGTTTATGCTTCCGATGCCGCAGGATGTTTGAGAAAACAAGTGTTCATCCTTGATCCACCTGACTCCTGCTTTAACCTGATTCGGGGTAAGGTGTACGTAGACCAAAATCAAAATTGTGTTCAGGATATGGGAGATGCCCCGTTGGCTTTTTCTTTTGTAGACCTCACGCCAGGGGGAGGCACCTTCACCGATGCCAATGGCGAATATACCATGCGTGCAGATACGGGAAACTTTTTGGTGGAATCACTCACCCCATCCTTTTATACGGGCATTTGTCCAGCTACAAAGACCTATACTGTCCGCTTTGACTCTTTGAAAGCCGATAGCAACAAAACTGACTTTGCCCTGGATTTCATTCCGGTACAAGATCTCGATGTTGACGTTTGGTATACCATTCTCAGGCCTGGAAGAACAAGTGTATTTTATGCGCGGTATCAAAACTTGGGGAATCAGCCTATCAGTGGCACTGTTACCCTCAAGCACGATACCAGTTTGACCTACTCCCCTGTGCTTTCCACCATCTCTTACAATGCCGTTACCCGTACTGCCTCTAAGTCCTTCTCTAACCTAAATCCAGGCCAGTTTGGGTTCATGACCCTTTTCATGGAGGTAGACTCCAACCGGGTAGCAGGAGATTCCGTGGAGTTCGTGGGCAAGGTATTCCCAATAATGGGTGATGCTACCCCTCAAAACAATGTGGACAGTTCATTTGCCATCGTGCTTTCCTCCTTTGATCCAAATGACAAACAGGTTTCCCCCCAGGGGATCGGTTCCTTAGGCCTCATCGAGCCTACGGAAAATCAAATGGATTATACCATTCGGTTCATGAACACAGGAAACGATACCGCCTTTTATGTCGTGATCCGAGATACTTTAGATACTGACTTGGATGTTACCAGCATTCAGCTCAAGGGCGCAAGTCACCCTTTCCGGGCTGAAGTAGAAGATGACAAGGTGCTGGTATTTACATTTGAAAACATCCTCTTGCCAGATTCTGCAACCAACTTTACCGAAAGTCAGGGGTTTGTGGCCTATTCAATCAATCACAAAGGGACCTTGCCCGTTGGAACTGAAATTACCAACAGCGCAGCGATTTATTTCGACTTCAACAAACCGATCATCACCAACACGGTACTCAATACAATATTCACCTATCCACAGGTGGCGCTAAGCCAACTGACGGACATCTGCGTAGGCGATTCGATCATTGCACAGCTCACACAAGCAGGTATGCCACCTTATCTATTCGGCTGGTCGGATGGTACCCAAGATCCGAACAACCAATCAGGAACCAGCTATTTGGCTCCTACTGCCTCTGGTACCTACTCTGTCCAGGTAACAGATGCTTATGGCTTCACCACCACTGATCAGGTTCAACTAACGGTTAACCCACAGCCGGATGCCTCTTTTGCTCAGAAAGGCAGTGGACTTACCAGAACGTTCACCCTCAATGCAACCACCAACACCACCTGGACCTGGGACTTAGGCGATGGTACCGTGGTAACAGATCAGGCAAGCGTAACGCATACTTATGCAGAAGGTGGAGAATACCAAATTACGGTTATCGCAGAAAATGATTGTGGAATTGACAATGCTACCATCAGGCTCGGTATCTACAGCGTCGATATTCAAGACACGTTTGATCCATCGGAGATCAGCCTGCGCCCGAACCCATTTTCCAGCTCTGCATTCCTGGAATTCTCCAACCCGGACAATAAGCCCTATGAGCTTCGCATCCTGGACCTGAGCGGAAAGGAAGTGCAGCACTACCCTACTCAAACGGGTAATCGCTTTGAGATTTTGCGGGGTGAGCTTGCCTCAGGCATGTATTTCTATCAACTGACAGGAGAACGGCAGGCCGTTGGGAAGCTATGGGTGGAGTGATAGGCAATAGGTATTAGCTGTTAGGTGATGGTTTTGTCGCTTCGCTCAACAGTTTTTGGGGCCTCAAAGCCAAAATACTGAAAACCGTAAACTGGACACTGTGAACTTATCTGATTTTCTCTCCGCCTTGTGAAAACAAGGCGGAGTTTTCTGTGAAGAAAATAATAGCTTGTGGGTGGATTAGCGGTAACTTTTATCAGCTAACATGTCGACACTTTTCTTTTTATATGAAAATTTCAACATGTATCTTGCAAGAGACTGAGAATAACATCTTTTCCTAAAAATGCCCCTTCTATGTTTAAGCCAAACCATCCCTGGAAAACCATTTTCACAGGAATCTGTATCATCATCACAGCTTGTTCTTTACAAGCCACCCATTTTATGGGGGTTGATGTGAGCTATGAATGTATCGGAACCACTGGATGCACCTACAGGATGACCCATAAAACCTATTATGATTGTTCTGGTGGAGCAACGGCGATTCCTCCCAGGGTTGCCCCAAGACCTTCGATCAGTATCGCCGGCACAAGTGGAGGTTGCACCGGTCCACGTATAATTGGGAACTGGGTATTGGTAAGCTATACAGAAGTTACCCCTATATGTCCATTTATTCCCACTACTTGCACCAATCGAAGTTCCCCTGTTAATGGTGTTTTAGAGGCCGTTTATTATGCCGACTATGACTTCTGTAACTTAAATTGTAGCTATTATACCATAAATTGGGGGGACTGTTGTAGGAGTGGTCAAATAACAACAGGGGCTGCTAACCTGAGTGTGGGCATCTCATCTAGAATTAATCTGGCTGTAAATCCCTGTAACACCTCTCCCAGTTTTGGTACAGAGCCCATATTTTATATTTGCAATTCAAGGCAAACGGTCCTGAGCCAACGAGCGTTCGATCCTGATGGTGATTCACTCGTCTACTCTTTCACTCCTTGTAAATCAATGACAGGAGGTTTGGTACCGTACACCAGAGGTTCCACGCCACAAAATCCATTGGCACCAGACTGGACGGTTACCTTAGATTCACTAACAGGGGATATTACCTTTACCCCCGATTCTATTTCGTATTTGAAAGTCGCGGTAATGTGCATAACCGTGGATGAATACCGGAATGGGCAAAATATTGGTTCAGTGACACGGGATATGCAAATCGCCGTAATAAATTGTGGAGCTAACACGAATATTGCCCCCACAATTGATAGCGTTACACAGGTACTGGGAGGAACCCAAATTGGACCGGATACTTTCGGCATTTGTTATGGAGATACTTTTAGCATGTTTGTCACAGCCAGTGACTCCAATGCGCTCGACAGCTTAGTGGCCTCCTCCCCCTCACTCACCAACCTGTTCCCGTCGGCAAGTATCAGCCAAACTGGTAAAAATCCAGTTATCATTCGCATAGATTTGGTCCCCACGACTGTAGGTACTTTCAATTTTAACTTAAAAGTTGAGGATACATTTTGCCCATTTAACACAGAAGACAACAAACAATTTACCTTTGAGATAAGCCCTTGTTTGTCTTCAAGCATTACCAACGCCAGATGTGGAATCCCCAATGGGGCCATTGACTTGACGGTCATAGGAGTATCCCCTCCTTATGCTGTTTTGTGGAGCACAGGCGATACAACGGAAGACCTTAGCGGTATATTACCGGGGTTCTATTCTGTTACCATTACTGATAGCGCAGGAAATACCCTCAGCGAAAGTTTTGTGGTAAGTGGAATTAACATCAACCTCAATCCTACTGTAACGACCTTGAGCTGTAACCAGCCTATGACCGGCATCTCAGTTGCGCCTACTGGCGGCATTTTGCCTTTTACCTATTCTTGGACAACAGGAGATACCACTTCTACTGTCACCGTACCTGGACAAGGCAGGGTTACTGTTTTTGTATTGGATTCTACAGGATGCCCAGCCCAACAATCTTTTGTTGTTAACCCCCCCGACTCATGTTTTAACCTCATCAGAGGTACCCTTTATCATGATGTAAATGGCAATTGTATAAAAGATGCCGGGGAAATCCCTGTAAGTTTTGCCATGGTAGATCTCACGCCTGGAGGTGCTGTGATGACGGATGTAAATGGAGATTATGTCATCCGTGCAGACTCGGGGACGTTCACACTTGATGTATGGCCACGCTCATTTACAACCATCAACTGCCCCGTTAGTGGAAACCATGTGCTTAATTTTTCAGGGCTAAGTAGTGACACCTCCGGATTGGACTTCGCCCTGGATATTGACTCTATTCAGGACTTGGCAGTTACGCTACGATCAACCATTGCAAGGCCTGGACGTGCTTTACGTTATTACTTAGGATATCGGAACAATGGATACAGGGTCATGAATGGCTCAGTAGAGCTGGAACATGACAGTTTGGTGAGTTTTATTGGTGCAACTCCCGGTCAGAACAGCTATTCAGCTGCCAATCGCCAACTGACGTGGAATTTCACCAACCTGCTTCCTGCTGAGTTTCGGCAAATTACCATTGATGTAGTGGTAGACAGCACGGTTCAGGTTGGCGATACGTTGGTGACAGATGCAAGTGTATTACCAGTTGCGGGCGATACAACTCCCGGAAATAATGTAATCCAATTCGTGGACACTGTAAGAACTTCCTTTGATCCGAATACCAAGCAGGTATTTCCTAAAGGAATTGGTATGCGAGGCTTTATTGAGCCAACTGAAAACGAGATGGATTATACCGTCCGCTTCCAAAATACAGGGAATGATACTGCCTTCTTTGTGGTTATTCGGGATACGTTGGATAGCGACTTGGATGTATCTTCCATACAAATCGAAGGATATAGCCATGATTTCAGCTTGAACATTGAGGACGATGAAGTATTGGTGTTCACCTTTGCCAACATCAATCTTCCAGATTCCTCGACTGACTTTACAGGCAGCCAAGGATTCGTGGCCTATTCCATTAACCATGATGGGACGCTACCGGTGGGAACGGAAATAAACAACCGCGCAGCGATTTACTTTGACTTCAATGCGCCGATTATTACCAATACCGTCACCAATACGGTATTTACCTACCCAGAAGTATCACTGACAGGTCCCGATAGCCTGTGCCAGGGTCAGTTCCTCGTTGCAGCAATTACCCAGGCAGGCATGCCCCCTTATTTATTTGGATGGTCAGACGGCTCCCAAGACCCGAATAACCAGCTTGGGATCAGCCAATTGGCGCCAATCACTTCTGGAACTTATGCAGTAACTGTGACAGATGCCTTCGGTTTTACTACCACCGATCAATTTGATATAATACTTTCTGACACACCTGATGCAAGCTTTACCCTTGGTGGCAGCGGATTGACCCAGGTCTTTATCATGGCCAATAACCTTAACACCTATATCTTCTGGGATTTAGGAGATGGAACTACCGTGACTGATCAAAAGAATGTTACCCATCGGTACAGTCAAAGTGGGACTTACACGGTCACCGCCATTGCGACCAATACCTGTGGCAGTGACACCTTTAGCCAGACCATTCGGGTAATTGCCTCGGGCCTGGATCCTGCGGGTTTATCTGCCAGCGTTTCCCTACGCCCCAATCCTTTTTCTGAATCAACTATGCTGGAATTTGCCAATCCCAATCGACAGCCCTATGAACTTCGCATCCTGGACCTAAGTGGCAAAGCAGTTCAGCACTACCCTGCCCAAACGGGCAATCGCTTTGAGATTCTCAGAGGTGAGCTTGCGTCAGGTATGTATTTCTACCAGTTGGCGGGAGAAAGGCAAGCTGTTGGGAAGCTTTGGGTGGAGTGATAGCTATTAGGGTATAGCTGTTTGGTGATAGGTTTTGTCGCTTCGCTCAACAGTTTTTGGGGCCTCAAAGCCAAAATACTGAAAACTGTTGAGCGAAGCGAAATCCCGCAGAGCGGGAAAAACTGTGAACTGTCCTCTGTGAACTACTTACAAACTTTGCCATATCTTTTGCGTAAATTCGATCCGATATGGAGACCTTGTGGGATTTTATCAGCTTTCAGGACCCCAATGTGAGTTGGGTGGTGATGGGGGTCACAGTTATTTGTGCAGCCTCTGCCGTGGTAGGGAACTTTACCTTCCTGAGTAAGCGAGCACTCTTAGGCGATGCCATTTCCCACGCCATTTTGCCTGGCGTTTGTGTAGCTTTCATGCTGACTCACGTGAAGCATCCGTTGGTGTTGTTTGCTGGAGCCATTGTGAGTGGGTGGCTGGGGCTCATGGCAATCAATTACCTGACCCGTAATACCAAGTTGAAGTCTGATGCAGCCCTTGGGCTGGTTCTTTCGGTATTTTATGGATTGGGAATCCTGCTGCTGACAGTGATTCAGTCTTCCGGGAACGCCGCTCAATCGGGCTTGGATAAGTTCCTGTTTGGCAAGGCTGCGGCCCTCCTTCCTGAAGATGTGATCACCTTCGGGGTCTTCAGCTTGCTGCTGGTGGTGATGGTGGTGGCATTGTACCAGCCATTCAAACTGGTCATTTTTGACCGGGAATATGCCCTGGCAAAGGGCCTGCCGGTGAAGCTGTTGGACAGCCTGATTTCTTTGGCAACGGTGATTGCCATCGCATTGGGTATACAGGCAGTAGGCGTAGTCTTAATGGCAGCCTTGTTGATTGCTCCGGCAGCAGCAGCCCGGTATTGGACCGATAAGCTCAGCCGGATGATCATACTTTCTGCCGTATTTGCCGCCATTTCTGGCTGGATAGGCAGCTTTATTTCCTACACCATTCCCAAAATGCCCACCGGCCCCTGGATTGTGAGTGTCCTCTCGGTATTCGCCATTGGTTCGGTACTGTTGGGGCCCAAAAAGGGGGCCATGGTCAAGTATTGGCGACATTTACGACATCGGAGGAAAATGCTCCTGGAAAATATCCTGAAAAGCATGTACCAACTGGGGGAAAAATCTGTCGATTTTGCCGGTCCACGAACCATTTTGGACCTGCAAAATCACCGCTACTTTGCACCGGGCCAGCTCATGAACGGATTAAACATCCTTCAGCGAAAGGGTATGGTCAGCCGCTCTGGAAATGCCTACACCCTTACCCAAAACGGGGTCAATGAAGGAAGTCGGGTGGTACGGATTCACCGCTTATGGGAACTGTACCTGACACGTTACCTGCAACTTCCTCCAGACCATGTACACGATGATGCCGAGGCAATTGAGCACGTGATCACCCCCGAATTGGAACGTGAACTCACCCATCGGCTGGCATATCCTTTACAAGATCCGCATGATTCTCCTATTCCTTATGTGGAGGATTCGGGGGCTCAATCAGGTAACGACACAAAATAACCTCCCTCTGATGGACAGCTTTTGGATTATCCTTACCGGAATACTGGTAGCAGCAAGCACCTCTTTGCTGGGAAGTTTCTTGTTGCTCCGGAAAATGACCATGGTAGGAGATGCCATCTCCCATGCCGTGCTACCAGGCATTGTATTGGCTTATCTGGTTTCACAGAGCCGCGCTTCCTGGATCATGCTGGCAGGTGCAGCCTTGTTTGGCATTCTGACTACCTTGCTGATTGAGGTGTTACATAAAAGGGCTAAGTTACAATCAGATGCGGCCATTGGGATATCTTTTACCTGGCTGTTTGCCATTGGCGTCATCCTTATCTCCCTTTTTGCAGGTCAGGTCGACCTGGACCAGGATTGTGTGTTGTATGGAGAAATTGCCTATGTCCCGCTGGACATCTGGCTGCTATCTAACGGGATGAACTTGGGCCCTATTACCGTCTGGCGACTCTCCTTTCTCCTGATCCTTGTAATTGTATTCGTTGTACTTGCCTACAAACCCTTATTGGTCACAAGCTTCGATCCCGTTTTCTCTGCTGCTGTCGGGATTTCCACTGTTTTCTGGCACTATGCGTTGATGAGCTTGGTCTCGCTTGCCACCGTTTTGTCTTTTGAATCCGTTGGAGCAATCCTTGTAATTGCCTTTTTGGTAGGCCCTGCAGCTACCGCCTACCTGCTCACAGAGAACCTCATACGGATGCTGGTGCTTTCAGTGGTCATGGGTATCATTGCTGCCATAACCGGATATGGCCTGGCAGTCTTCATAGATGGCTCGATTGCAGGAGGCATGGCAGTAGCTATCGGAGCAGAATTTTTGCTTGCCCTCGCCTATTCGAAATGGACTTCCAAGCACCTTGTCCTTGAAAAAGGGAAAGTCGTGACCAAGACTTGACAGCTTCAGAGGCTGTTAAAGTGCCTTCAGAATATCTACAAAATCCCGGCTTTTGAGGCTTGCCCCGCCGATCAGCCCCCCATCAATATCTCCCTGAGAAAAAAGCTCGGCTGCATTTCCGGGTTTCACACTACCTCCGTATAGGATGGTCGTATTATCTGCGATTTCCGCTCCATACTTTTCGGTGAGCAAGCCACGGACATACGAATGTACCTCTTGGGCTTGGGCCGGAGTTGCAGTTTTACCCGTACCAATTGCCCAGACAGGTTCGTAAGCCAAAATCACCTGACCATAATCTGCACCAGATACATGAAATGTCCCCTCTTCTACCTGGGACCTGACCACTTCCAACGTTTTTCCAGCTTCTCTATGATCCAATGTTTCTCCAAAACAATACACTACCTCTAGGCCATAGGAAAAGGCCTGATCAATTTTTGCAGCCAGTAACGCATTATCTTCTCCGAAGTATTGCCTCCGCTCGCTATGACCTAGAATGACATGACTTACACCAACTGAGTTAAGCATGGCCCCTGAAATCTCACCTGTATAAGCTCCTTTTGGCTCGTGGTGCATATTTTGAGCAGCAACCATTACCTTAGGATGGTCCTTGGTAAGGTGAACCACTGAGGGCAAAAAAGGAAAAGATGGGCCGAACATCACCAAGCCTTCACCCTGATATTCATCCTGTGACATGTGGAGCACTTCACTCACGAGCTTCTGGGCTTCCTGTAGGTCAAGGTTCATTTTCCAGTTTCCGGCAGCAATTTTTTTACGCATGAAATAGAGATTAGGAATTATGATTAGGTGAGAGGGAGGGATTTTTTCTAAAAATGAGGTAGAGGCCTATGAAAACAAAAGGAATACTGAGAATCTGTCCCATGTTCAAGGGGAGCCCATCTTCAAATGCCACCTGGTTTTCCTTGAGAAACTCGATGAAAAATCGGGCCACGAATGTCATGAACAAGAATACGCCAATCATCAATCCAGGCTTGGGACGATAATTAGCTCTCTGGTATACAACAAAGATGGCTATTCCCGTCAGCAAATAGCATAATGCTTCCAACAGCTGGGTAGGAAAACGAGGAACATGCCCGCCATACAATTGATAGGCCTCCATTAAAGCTGGATCATGGGTAAGGGGCTGAAGGTAGCGGTCAAGGTGGCAATGGGTGAACACAAATCCCAAAGATGAATCCGTAGGACGTCCTACAATCTCATGGTTAAACAGATTGCCGAGCCGAACCATAGCGGCCCCTATTGCGGTAGGCAAGCATAACCGATCCGTGAACCAGATCAGCGGCTTTTTTTTCACCTTACGAGCAAACAGGTACAAGGCAACTGTCATTCCCAATCCCCCTCCATGACTGGCCAGCCCTCCTTTCCATATCATGGGAATTTCAAGTGGATTACTTAAATAATAGGCAGGGTCATAAAATAGGACATGCCCCAAACGTGCGCCAATGACCGTCCCCGCAATCATGTAGAGTAACAAATTGTCCAGCCACGCTTCAGGTTGATCTTCTTTACGAAACATCCACCTTACAAAGTAGTACCCCAGCAGAAAGGCAGCCGCAAATAATAATCCGTACCACCGGGGAGCAAGGAACCCAAGGCGAAAAACCTCTGGCTCAACATCCCATACAATGTATCCTAACATAGGCTTTCAATAGGAATCTGAACAAAGCTAAACCTCCCATCCGTTTTTTTCGAAAAAAGGCGATATTTTTTTGCCTTATGGTTATTTTATTCTCTCGATTTGAAGCAACAAAATCTACACAAGCAGGTTCTTTTTAGCTCTTCCTCAATTTTGAATCAAAAAAAAACTAGGGGATTCAATCCCGAATTTCAGGAGAATCAACCCTAGCCCTTGCTCTTGTAGTCCGTGACTTCTGTCTCGGACAAT
>JBCDIQ010000084.1:0-17033 GCA_039024295.1 Bacteroidota bacterium
GACAGTATCCCCAAAAGTGTGTAAGTACTCGAATTGGGTTATTATCTAGAGTCGGACTCTGTTATCAAATATGGTAATAAATTGGTTAAGAATGATGGGCCAATTCCTAATAGGCATGGTCCATTTTTTGGTGATCTCAAAAACAGCAAGATAGACTGATTTTTTGAGTGCCTTATCTGTTGGGAATGACATTTTGTTTTTGGTGTACTTTCGGATTTTACCGTTGAGGTTTTCAATCAGGTTGGTGGTATAGATGATCTTCCTGATTTCGGCCGGGAATTCAAAGAAAGTGGTCAGCTCTTCCCAGTTGTTTTGCCATGACTTGATGGCATATGGGTATTTGGTTCCCCATTGGTTGTCCATAGCTTCGAGGGCGGCCTTTGCCGCCTCTCTGTTAGGTGCTTCATAGATAGGCTTCATGCTTTTGGCAAAGGCCTTTCGGTCCTTCCAGACGACGTATTTGGAAGCATTACGAATCTGATGGACCACGCATATCTGGGTGGCAGCCTGAGGGAATACTGCGTTAATGGTCTTGGTAAATCCTTTGAGGTTATCCGTTACGGTAATCAAGATATCCTCAACCCCTCTGGTCTTGAGATCAGTGAGCACGCCCATCCAGAAGCTGGCCGACTCAGCTCCACCAAGCCACATGCCCAACACCTCCTTCTTTCCATCGTTTTTCAGCCCTACAGCCAGATATATCGTCTTGTTGACCACTCTGGAGTTTTCCCTGACCTTGAAGACAATCCCGTCCATCCAGACGATGAGGTACTGGGCTTCCAGGGGGCGGTTCTGCCATGCAAGGATGTCCTCAGAGATCCTGTCGGTGATCTTGGAGATTGTGCTGGTAGAAATCTGGAAGTCGTAGAGTTGACTGATCTGCTCCTCAATATCAGCGTTACTCAGGCCTTTGGCGTAAAGAGAAATGACGATGGACTCAATGCCTTTGGCTAGGCGAGATCGCTTCGGGACGATCTGAGGGGCAAAGCTCCCTTCTCGATCTCGAGGGACGCTGATCTCGGACTCACCATAGGTGGTCTTGATCCGCTTCTTTGAGCTGCCATTACGCGAATTGGGGTTGCTGCTTCGCTGATGCTTTTCATAGTCCAGATGAGCATCCAGTTCCCCTTCAAGCATCTGCTCAATGCCACGTTTGTGAAGCTGGCTCAGGAAGGATTCTAATTCCTCCCCATTCTTAAATTGCTTAAGAAAATCGGCGCTAAATAGGTCTTCTTTTTTCATCCTTAAAAAATGTGTAACTGAAATTAAAATAAATTCAGCCTTGGGGCCTAGGCCCCAAGGCTGAGCACTTACACACTTTACAGGATACTCCCGCTTAACGATCACTTTCAAACCAAAAAAAGCCATGATCCCAAAGATCATGGCTTTTCGTATGTTAAGAGCCTACTGGTTAGCTCCAACTCTTTGGCAAGGTATTAAATATTGCACGGTGATATGTGCAAGGAATATTCATCATTTCTGTGAGTTCAACAGAGGGAACAACCAAATTGGAAATGTAAATGTCCTGACCATTGATGAGGTTCAGCTTGACATATCTTAATCTAGTGGGAGCAAATAACCCTGTGAATACCTCGCATTTCTGGATGTGTTCTACCGGAAACAACATATTAGTTCCTTTCTTCTCGTATTTGATTAATTGATCCTTAGTATCAATCTCGACACGTGTATGCTCGTCTCGGCTCAAATAGGAAACATAGTAGTACAGTTCCGGAATGTAGAAGGGTGCAAAAATACACTGTATCCAAATGATAAAGCGAAGGCTCGTTCCATCATCTGAGTTGAGCAGTAGGGCACCTATTACGATAAGTATAAATGCACAACTCATGGCAAGGAGAGCAGGCATAATGTAATTTTGAGCGTTCTGAAGAACGACCCTGAAGCGCTTTACGTGTGGCTCTTGCGAAGATGACTCCATAGTTACAGGAGTCGCCAATGGCGAGGAAAAATTCATGATACGAAAGAGTGCGAGGTCCTAAAAAAATTTGATACAGTAAATGAACGCAGAAAATAAAAAAATTGTTTAGCCAGATTTTAAAAAAACTTACAACATGAATATTCCAGATATATACATATCTATATTTTCCTCAAAAACGGCCAATACATACAGTTTAATGCATATTTTATTGTTCTGTTAAGCGTAATTTTTTAGAGAAAATATCCGGGTATTTTCCGGTTGTATGCTCTTAATCGATTAAATATCTCCCTGTATGTGACCCCTTATTTAGGTTGAGGTCTAATGTTGAGCAGGGTTACAGGTTTTATCATAATAATGCTCGATGGCGTTTTTAGACGACTAACTCCATTAGCTGCATGTCAGAATTATCACAGGACTCAATTTGCTATCGACTGATGAGCCAATGACCTCCAGGTTTCTTTGTCGAGCTTTTGGAATTAGGGCAGTTTTTTAGCCTGTTTTTTCCACATTCCATGTAATGTGGGGTAAGGGAAACGTCCTGTTAACGCGAAATCCTACATCATTTTCCCTCACCAGTGAAAAAATGACATTTGATAACCCACTTATCACGGATAATAGATACACCTACTTAAATGGAAAAACCTCTATTTCTTTGGTTAGGTGTGAGGTAAAATATACAGTTGTGAAGCATTTTGTTGACGGCTATGTTTTCATTTCAAAACACAAAAACTTCACCCTTGTACATGATTTAGTACGTTCTTTAAATACACTTGCACGAATATTCAAAAGATGACTAAAAATTCGATTGAACATTCAATTTTGCTTAACTTGTTCCATTATTGCCATTGTAAAACACATCAAAATTCCTTGCTATGAACGTGAAATTGATTACTCTTTTGCTGGCCTGTATGGCAAGCTATTCTCTTTACGCTCAATTTGGTACGCCAACGCCTACCGGTAAACTCCTGGAGTTTAACTGGAACTCAGCCCCCAATAATGACCGCACTGATACATACATCCCGATTTTTGGACCTCGTGGGACCAATGCACATGACCGGGCTCGGAATATCACTCCAGGAGCGAACGGTCGCGGTCTAGGACAGCGGAGACGTAATTTTGGAGGGACACGTGATTTAGATCTCCGGGTGGACCCCACTGGTCAAGCCGGTTATGGTGCTGCATATTTCAACAGTACCAGCGTTAGATTTACCATTGGTCACCAGCCTGAGGAAAATGACTGTTACTTTTTTACGCGTGGGCAGAATATGCGATTCGGTATGAGAGGGGGCGTTTGCACCATACAGTATTACGTCTGGAACGCTGCTGGTACAGGGTACCAGAAGATCGGAAATGACGCGATCCCTACCAATGTAGCCCACGCTGGGCAAACATTGTTTAAATTCCAGCGCGCAGGAGGACAGGCATATACAGATGGAGATTATGACAACGACAATACCTGGAGGGTTTTCCGATTCGAATACAATGAAGGCCTAGGTTTGGGATGGGTAGATGTGCTGGATGGGGGCGTATGGTCTACCGTTTGGACACAGCCTGTGGCAACTCCTGGGCAGCAATTGTACTGGGGGGCGGTCAATGGCATTAATCCCCCTAATTACTACATGATCGGGGAGATTGCTGATGGACGGAATGAAGGACGTGCGTTGTTTGATAATGCCTTGGTAGAAATGCCAATTGTGCTGCCTGTTACCTTATCGTCGTTTGAGGGTAAGTCCGTAGGCACACAGGTTCATCTGAACTGGGTGGTTTCCCAGGAAATAGACAACAATTACTACACCTTACAGCGATCCACGGATGGGTACGAATTCGAAGAAATTGGCCAGATTGATGGGGTAGGAACGATTGATCAGGACGTTTCTTATGACTTTATTGATGAGTATCCTGTTCCGGGAAAAAACTATTACAAGTTGTTTCAAACGGACCTGAATGGAACTACCCGGCCTGTAGGAAATCTGGTGGTAACCCTTCAGGGGGAGTCATCTCAGTTTATCGCAGCCTACCCCAATCCGGTAAAGAAGGGACAGAACCTTAACCTTAGGTTTTTCAGTCCAGAAAACCAGTTTTTACAAGTAGGCCTTTACGGTATGCAGGGACAGGAAATGTATCAGGCGCGCAGAACCCTTTTTGCTGGAACTCAGAACCTCGAAATTCCCACCAGCAGTTTGGTACCTGGCGTTTACCTTTTACGAGTACAAGACGGTCCGGGTACGTTGTATACCCGAAGGATAATCATTACGGATTAATGACACATTTGGAGTGTCTGAATGGAGAAAGCCTGGCCATCTGCCAGGCTTTTTCTTTTTTGGCCAGCAACGTAACTCCTGTAAAACTACGTTTGTCCTAAGAAGACAGTTAAACAAAGTTTAGCACCTTCCATAATATTTTTTAGTTTTGGTCCATTCTTTTTAAAACAGCTCTACATTTTGCAAACTATGAGAAGTATTACAAATTCTGTATTTACCTTCGTGTTGGCTTTACTTTTTAGCAGCACTTCCTTCGCTCAGGGAGTTGCTGATGCTAGCCCAACAGGAAATGAAGTTTCAAGAAGCGTTCGCTCGAATATCAATTATGTCAAAATCGATCCTAGCCATATGCAGGAATTTGGCAATGTGAATATTCGTCCTGAAACGTCTGCTGCACGTGCTAACGCAAGTTTCTTGTTAGACTATGATTCAGTGGCTAACCACAGCAATGCATTCTTTTGGAATATCAATTCAAATTCGACCTCGTCAGGTTTTGTAACCTACGCTGCGATGTCCTTTGACTCCTTGATTGATCTTGCACGTAACCCGTACGATTATGATGCTCACACAGTAAGTGTTGATTCCCTTGATCTCTTGATCAGCCTGAGAAATGGGAGCCAGCAAAATGATACCTTACTTATTACCATGTACCCTCTGGATCAGGATAACAACTTTATTGATGATACCATTTGGGCAGGAGGCTTCATCACTGATACGAGCCTAACATCTGCTCGAAATAGCTTCTTGAGGTACAGGACTCGTCCAGCAGGGGTAACGCTCTGTTCAGGCAGATTTGGTATCAAAGTGGAGTTTTATGGCCCCATAACTGATACCCTTGGCTTAATTGCTGGTTTTTCTACAGTACCTACTTGCCAAGCTCCAAATGGTGCGGCTACTTGTGGTGCGGCTGGTGTATCTCCGTTTTATCCCAGTGGCTACACGGGGTATAATGCATCTTTTGGGTTTCTTGAGTTTCCAGACAGCTCTGGAAATATTGGCATCTTCCAGGATTGTGACATGAATGGCATGTTTGACATCAGCGGTTGTGAGCTATGGCCCATCATGGACTGGTGGATTTGGCCTTCAGTTACCATTAGAGATACCCTTTCAGCTACCTTGAGCACTACCCCAGATATGGATATGATGAGCAATGGTACTGCGACTGTTACCGTATCAGGTGGCACGCCTCCATATACATATGTTTGGTCAAGCGGAGCTTCCGTTGCCCAGGCAACTGGATTGGCTGCCGGACCTTATAATGTGGTAGTAGCAGATGCTAACGGATGTACGAGTAGTTATTCAGTGACTGTTCTTGCTGAAGACATCATGAGCGTAGAAGACCAGTTGAATGCAGGATTAAACAGCTTTGATGCATATCCAAACCCATCGACCGGTACTTTTACCCTGAATCTGGAATTAGCAAATGCAGACGACCTTACCATCTCTATCATGGATGCACAAGGTCGTTTGGTATTCACAGAGCGTGCTGAGCAAACTTCTGTATACACACGCCCAATTAGCCTTGAAAATGCAAGCGGCATCTACCTGGTACAAGTAGAGACCAGCCGTGGACAGGCAACCAAAAAAGTGGTAATTAACCGCTAGTTGTCCCTTTTCTACTAAACTATGGACAAACCCTCTTCCAACAGAAGGGGGTTTTTCTTTGAATCATTTTTGCAAGCTTTTCGTATATTCAAGCTGATTTTAGGTTAGTATTCTTAATTATTTGCATACCAAAATGGATAACTACTTCGAAGATTCTGTGACCCGATCCCAACAGAGGCAGTATGAGGCTTCTGGCCGGGCGCGTGTTTTTATGCAACGTGTATTCACCATTATGGCCTTTGGTCTTGGGATCACAGCCATGACTGCGTGGTACTTTGGGAATAACGTTGAGAGCTTTCCTTGGCTGTTTACCTCTCCCTGGTATTATATTGTGATGTTCGCTCCCTTGGGCTTTGTGCTTGCCTTGTCATTTGGCATTCATAAAATGAGCTACACAACGGCTAACATCGTTTTTGCTGTTTATGCCATGGTCATGGGAATGAGCCTCTCATTTATCTTTGTGGCTTACAGCCTCGGCACCATCTTCCAGACCTTCTTTGTTACTGCAGGAACGTTTGGTGCCATGGCCCTGATTGGTGCTACCACTAAAATAGACTTGAGTAAGTACAGCTCTTACTTATTCATGGCCCTAATTGGACTCATTATCGCCAGTGTGGTAAACATGTTCCTGGGATCTACCGTGCTTGAATGGATTGTTTCTTTTGCTGGTGTGTTGATTTTCTCTGGCTTAACTGCCTATGATACCCAACGGCTGATCCAGATCGGTGCACACTCAGACATTGAAGATGAAAATATTCAGAAGGCCGGACTCATGGGTGCTTTGGCCCTTTACCTGGACTTTATAAACTTATTCTTGTTTTTGCTCCGCATTTTTGGTGGAAGCAGAGACTAACCTCCACACTGCCAATAAAAATGCCTCAGCAATTCCTGCTGAGGCATTTTTTATTTCCCCGGGACCCTGTAACTTTCGAGAATGAGAGTCCTACTTTCGTTCCTGTTGTTCATCATTTCCTTCCCTGTTGCCGCAAGTATTGTTCCCGTTGAGCTTGCAAAACGGGAACTGGCATCAACACTAATTGTATTGGCTGAAGTCGAGGAAGGAAATGCTTACTGGGACGCTGCTGGTAGGTACATCCGAACCCCCTATTTCCTAAAGGTATCAGCTGTTCTAAAAGGAAACATACCTGATTCACAGCTTGTTCTGGTTGCGCTGGGAGGAACATTAAGTGAGGAAGCAATGGTGGTGAGCCATTCCATGAAACTAACCTCGGGAGATGCCGGCTGCTTCCTGCTTAAAAGTGCCCCGTCATCCGCCCTTCCTGCTTCTTCGCAGATGAATCAATTGACATGTTGCTTACCAGTTGCCGGGCCACAAGGAGGACTACTGTTACAAGACGGTAGTTACCATGACCCGTTATGGGGAGCTGATTATTCCGAGAGAGAATTGTTCAGGGCATTAGGCGTTCAGCAGGCGGTTAAACCAGATGGGAGCCCTTATCTGCCTCAGAATTTGGAGGCAACGCCCTTCTCTGGGCAGCGTACCATTACCTCAGTTAGGACGGTTTCAAATGGACGTCAGGTAGCTGGAACCATTGAAGGGGGAGATGTTCTGATTATTTCTGGTAGTGGATTTGGAGCAAACCGGGGCAGGGTAAGGTTTTCAAATGCAGATGATGGTGGGCGCACCACCCTAGAGCCCCCACAACCTACAGATTACCTTTCCTGGAGTGACAGTGAAATCCGGGTACGAATACCATTTTCAGCAGGATCGGGAACAGTTTCAGTATTCACCTCCAACGGACTCCCTGCTGGGACGACGCCTCTTACCATTGAATGGGCGGTCACGAGCATTTACTCTGACTTTTCCGAATTCTCTTCTGATACCCGACAAAGGATAGAGTTGGTAGCCATCAATGCCGGAGAAGGCTATCGATTTCGATACACCTTGGACTTCCTATTGAATTGTGATGCAGTAAATGCTTTTCAGCGGGGATTTGCCAGGTGGAAAAATGCCATCGCCGTTAATTACGACTTGGATTGTGTATTTGCCAATAGCATAAGGGGGGCAGATGGCATCCCTACCATTGCGTTTTCTGACTCACTTCCCATGGGGATACTGGGGCAGACAGCTAGTTTTTTTGCTGGTCAGGCAACTGCTGCTTGCAACCAAGCCCAAACCTTCTGGTACCTGAGTGATGTAGATATGCGATTCGCCAATCGGCCAGGGAATTTGAGCTGGAACTTTGGCCCGCAAAATGCGACTTTTTTAAATTTTGACTTTGAATCTGTGGTTGTGCATGAGCTTGGGCATGCGAAAGGGTTGGCTCATATCATAGATGATGGAGAAATCATGCATTTTTCTATTTCCAATGGGCAGACCTTAAGGGATATAGATGGTTCAGAAATACCCGCCGTAGCGCATAAGCTTGGTCATAGCACGCAGGTAAATTGTATCAATACCCCCGCCCCTATTCGCGCTACCTCTGATAGGACCCTTCGAAATTGTGGATTTTGCCCCACCGTCTCCAATAGTACTCAGGTTACCCCTCAACTTCCGAAGGTAGTATCTTCTGGTGCAGGGACGTATCTGGTAAAACTTCCCAAAGAGATTCCTACAGCAGAGATAAGCCTTATCCAAGTAAACGGAAAAATAGTATGGAAGGCTACTCGTACAGATGGTGCCTCTTTACCTGACATGCCAGCCGGGATTTACCTATACCAACTTGTGACAAAGAAACAAGAAGCTTACTGGGGCAGGTTACTGTATGGGACAGACTGATTTTTAATCATAATTACTTAGCTCGCAAATGGATTTAATTGACCCCAATCTCCAACATTACCTGGAAATAAGGTCTGATGATGAGCCGGAACTCCTTTCTCGATTGAGGCGGGAAACCCACCTGAAAATATTGTACCCCCGAATGTTGTCCGGTCATTTACAGGGACGATTTCTGGCCATGGTATCTTGGATGGTGCAACCTGCTCGCATCCTGGAAATCGGGACCTACACCGGCTATTCATGTATCTGCCTCGCAGAAGGATTAAAAGCCGGGGGGCTCATTGATACCCTGGAATTAAATGAAGAGTTGGAACCAATGATGAGGCGTTACTGGAAAGAAGCCAATATTGAGTCCTCAGTGAATCTGCACCTAGGGCCAGCGACGGATACGTTGTCTTCTTTACAGGGGCCTTATGACTTGGTCTTCATTGATGCGGATAAGGGAAATTATCCTGCCTATTTTGAAGCTATTCTGCCAAAAGTTCGGCAGGGTGGCATTATCCTTGCCGATAATGTTTTATGGAGTGGAAAGGTTTTGGATACTGAAGTTATGGATAAGGAAACCTCAGGACTTCGCAGGTTTAATGAGCTGGTTACCAACGATGACCGGGTTTCAAATGTCCTACTGCCTTTGCGCGATGGCGTGATGATGATTTACAAAAAATAACAGGAAAGGTTTCAGGTGAGAATGTCTGCTTTTGAAATCAATAAGGAGAGAAATTTGTTTGAGTTGAAACCAGGCGCAGGCTTCGGTCTGCTTGGCAACTGTAACAGGAAGACAATGAAAAAAATTATTCAGATAATCTTATTCGGGTGGTTGGTGCTGGGTGGCGCACTGTATGGACAAGGGGTTAAGGTTCCCTCTACCTTTATGTATTGTGGCATTCAACTGGAAGTTACTCCGGGGGCCCAGGCAATTTTGGCAGGTCATATCTCAAGTATTTATGAGAGCCCAAGGTATTTCAATGCAATGGTGGAGATGTGCGATACCTACATGCCCTTCATAGATGAGGCCTTTGGAGATTTGGGTATTCCAAAAGACTTGAAATACATCGTTATTCAGGAAAGTTCGCTAAAGCCAGATGCGGTTTCTTCCTCTAATGCAGTCGGTTTTTGGCAATTTAAGCTAGACCCAGGGTTGGAATATGGATTGAGAATTGATGAAAAGATTGACGAGCGCAAGCATATTTATCGATCTTCCTTTGCGGCTGCTTCCTACTTTAAAAAGGCGAACTACGACTTTGACAATTGGGTGTATGCAGTTATCTCTTACTATGAAGGCTTAACCGGGGCCGTTAAATACACCAAGCCTGAATTTTACGGCAGGGATACAATGGTGGTGGATGAACAACTTCATTGGTACGCGATGAAGGCCATTGCACATTATTTGGCTTACCATGAAGCCGTTGACATGAATCGTGCGCCTAAATTATGGTTGGAACCTTTTTCTACCAGGGGAGAGCATAAACTGAATAAGTTGTGTGCTTCACATGGCATAGAGACAGAACTATTCAGATCGTACAATCGCTGGATCAAGGAAGACAACTTGCCCAAAGACAGCAATTTTACCTACTATATCCCGCGATTAAACGAGTTTTATCCAGGGCATAAACTAGATCCCCAGAAACCAGGCGTAGAAATTGTGGTGGCCAATCCTGTTCATAACAACCGGGAGGAACCAGTTATTCCAATTGATCCTACGCTTAATCAACCCCCTGTAGAGATCTCCTCAGACCCCCAAGGAAACAATAACCTTACTGCTCCAAGGGCCATTCCTGTTGAGGCCGACCCTTCGGTAAATTTTGTAGAATTTAACCTAAAGGATGACCTGCAATACGGGAATGAATATGTCCTGTATGATGGCAGTATGATGCTATCAGAAATTGCTAATCGTTATAAAGTACGGTTGAGCAAACTCCTTACCTGGAATAATTTTGCTCCTGGAACAGTTCCTGAAACTGGCACCCTGATTTACCTCAAAAAGGCAAAGAAAGTGGCATTTCACATTGTAGAGAAAAATGAAAACCTCTATCAAGTCAGCCTGGTCAGGTCAAAATCGGTCAATAAAATCCTTAAAAAGAACCGTTTTGCCAAGGATGATCGGGTAATCTACATTGGCCAGAAATTGTACTTGAAGAAGAAAAAGCCCAAGGGGGAACAGCTCATTATCCTAAGAAATGATTATCAGCCGGAATACAACGCACCGGAGGTAGTAGGTGAAAGTGAGCCTACGCCTTCTGCCTTTGATATCCCGGAAGGGTACAAACCTCCTGTAACCAAGCCTGACCAAGGGGTTGGAGGTTCCACTCCTGCGACTTCATCCAATACCACTCCCACAGACAATGGACCTCAAACCAAGTGGATTGTCCATGTGGTGGAGCCTGGGGATACCTTGTGGAATATTTCGACTCGTTACGGCACCAAGGTCGAAATCATTAAATTGACGAATAAGCTGACCACCGATGCCTTGTCCACGGGCATGGAACTCCGGATATTGGCCAGGGTCTCAATGTTGCAGGGAGGGCAGTAGTGCTAAGACCTCGCAGGTTTCAAAAACCTGGGAGGTCTGGGTAGGAATCACTCCAAAACTACTTCGCGGTGCTTCCCATTGAAACGTACCTCTGCAGCCTCTTTACTGTGAGACATGTGAACCACTACCTCCCAGTCTTCCTTCGTCTGGTCAACTATCAGCACCCGCTTACCATCCTTTTTCTCCATTTTTAGGCTAATGGTGTTCTCGCCAATAGGTAAGCTTTTCAGCTCGGCGGAAGGCCATTCATCTGGGAATTGCGGCCTCAAATGGATGGTTTTCTGATGTGCCATGGGGCGAACCCCAAAGAACCCCCAAATAATTGGATAGGCCACCGCATACAAGTTCTACGCCTGGACTGCCATACCAAAATCGGGAGATACCTCGTACATAGAGCCCGGCAGCGCATATCCAAAGCTGTTATGAAGCTTTTTCATGTACTGGTAAGCCTCTTCTGTTCTGCCATAGTTAAGTTCTCCAATGGCTTGCACACCAGTGGGCAGGGTCATTACGGCTCCCAGGTAGCTGAATGCTTTTTTTCGGCTGGCCTCGACCAATTCATCCTTACCGGCACTTTCATCACGGTCAATTCCCGTAACAAACATGCCAAATGGATTGGTAAACTGTTGGGCAGTTTCCAGGGCCGCAAGGGCTTTGGCAGAATCCGCAATCCCGATTTCCATGGGCGTATTGACTACCCAGTTGTGAAACACTACCTGGCCGGCTACGGTGCCTTTAGGTTGGGCTTCCACTTCGACTTTTAATGCTTCCAGTTCCTCTACCGCCCAGGGCTTGTTAAGGGTATCTGCCCGAATAATGGCAGATTCAATCAGCTCAAGCGTTTTTTCCTTCGAGCCAATAAAGTCTGCATAAGAGTTCGCTGATGCTACCCACCAGATATCGTTGATTTTTTGACGGAGGATTGCTGCTTGTTGAGCATAAGTGGTTGCATCTGGATCACCCAATAGTTTCCCCATTTCCCCTGCGGCGTTTAACCCAGCTTGGGTGTAGACCGCCACATCAATGAGTTCCGCATCAAGTCCGTGGATTTCCATCATGCCAAAGCCTTCTGGAATCAGGTTGCCATCTTTGTCCTGTGCAAGTGTCCAGTCCATTCCCTGTTTGATGAAAGGATAGTATTCCCGCATAAGGGCGGTGTCTCCTGTCCATTTGACATATTGCCAGAGGAAAAATGCGAAATGAGGGGTTTCGTTGAGGTTACCGGGATTGAACACCGCACCATTGGTAGACGTCTCGTGCACCACGCGGCCATTGCCATTGGTTTTGGCAGAAATGTCATACAGCAGCTGAAGGGTTTGCCGTACAAGTTCAGGCCTACCTGATGCGAGGGCTCCTTGCAAGGTGTAGGTGTTGTCACAGCCAAACCACCAGGGGTAATCGGGGTATCCAGCCGCAAGGCCTCTACCGATCCCTGGCACCTCCCGAATCAGCCAATCGGTGGTGTATTTATTCCATTGGTACAAGGTCTGGATACCTTTATCCGGAATGCTTACCTCAGCGACCTGCTCCAGTTGTTGGTATCGTTCTACCTTTTGGGCGAGCAGTTGATCAGCAGATTCGTGGATGGATTCGTAAGTGGCACGGCATTTCTCAGCGGATTCGGTGCTGCCAGCCAACACTACCCGTATCACGTTGGAATTATTTGGGGCCACTTCTACCTGATAAGTAACTGAAGCATCCTGCCCGAGTCCTTTTCGTGTGGAGATGCAAGGAACAGATGTGTAATTGCCACTTGCAGATGCTTTTCTAGCACCGAAGTATACAAACCAGGGATTATTTTTGTCTTTTCCCATCACCATTCCCTTTTCTGAATCGAACACCACTGAGTCAGGCGCATCGATCATGTTCGTTCTTTCTCCAAGCCACACAGGTCTTAAGTCTACAAAGCCTGAAAAGGTAATTTCCAGCTGGCGGGGTACTTCTTTGTGATTGGAAAACCGATAGTCAACGACCATTCCTTCCACGCCATCTGGGACAAACTGAAACCTTTCTACTTCCAGTTTCTGTTCCTCCAGGGTATACACCTGTTTATTGCCTACCGGATAATTCACGAATTGATCTGCCGTATCCAGGCAAGTGGAAACACTTCCTTCCTTAATCTGTAAGGCAAATCCATCCATGAGTTTGACCGGAGGGAGCCACAAGCCCCCCATTTCTCCTGTGATGTGCCATCCAAGATCTGGAAAAGTACCATCCTGGTGACCAATCAGGTACACCCGATCCCCTGCTGTAACAGAAGGACTGTGGATATACTCCTGGTGCCCTTCGAGGGCTGGTAAGCTTGAAAGATTGGGCCATGTGAGGTCCTGCTTGGGAGTAGAGGGTGAACAAGCAAACATTAATATGCCCACGAAAAGGAGAACCGAAAACTTGCGCATCACGTTTACAGTTTTTACGTACACCCAGAGGTGTAAAATTTGTGTTGTTGCAGAGAATATTAAGAGAAATACCTGCTGTGAGTCAAGGTATTGTCTGGTATCCTGCAATATTAAACAACTTTATGCACCTATTTGCAGTTAAGCAGAATGTTTGTGTTACTTGTAGTTATCCAATCAAGCTCATCTTTTTCACATGCCAAAAACCAGTAGGATCACCCAGATCAAAACCTTAGGCGAACTCAAAGCAAGTGGTTACACGCCCAAAAGCATAAAAGACGAACTACGTGACAACCTGATCGAAGCCCTGAAAAATAAGCAGCAGGTATTTACCGGTATTTTAGGGTATGAAGAAACGGTTATTCCCGATATTGAGCGGGCCATTTTGTCTCGTCACAACATTATTTTATTAGGATTGAGGGGGCAGGCAAAGACCCGGATTGCCCGTCAAATGACCACCCTCTTAGACGAGCATATCCCAGTGGTAGAAGGATCAGAAATGAATGATGATCCACTCCAGCCACTTTCCAGATTTGCACGCGACCTGATCGTTCAGCATGGTGATGATACCCCTGTAGCCTGGGTTCATCGGGAAGACCGCTATGCGGAAAAACTCGCCACACCAGATGTGACAGTGGCAGACCTCATTGGGGATGTGGATCCGATTAAGGCAGCTACACTCAAGTTGCCATATTCTGATGAGCGAGTGATCCATTATGGCATCATTCCTCGTTCGCACAGGGCCATATTTGTGATCAATGAGTTGCCGGACCTCCAACCGAGGATTCAGGTATCCCTGTTCAACATTCTCCAAGAAGGAGATATTCAAATTCGGGGGTTCAAACTTCGCTTACCGCTTGATATTCAGTTTGTGTTCACCGCAAATCCGGAAGACTATACCAACCGGGGAAGCATTGTAACACCGTTGAAAGACCGGATAGAGAGTCAGATATTGACCCATTATCCCAAGAGTGAAGAAATTTCTCGGAAAATCACCCAGCAAGAAGCCCATCTGCCAGAAACCAATACACATGAAATCGAGATCGACGACCTCTGTGCCGGTCTGGTAGAGAAAATAGCCTTTGAAGCACGGGACAGTGAATATGTAGATGAAAAAAGTGGGGTGTCCGCGAGGATGACCATTACTGCGTACGAAAATCTGCACAGTGCAATTGAGCGGCGGATGCTGATCAATGCGGAGAGCAGTGGCTACAGCAGGATCGGAGATTTGATCGGGGTGGTTCCAGCTATCACGGGAAAAATTGAATTGGTATACGAAGGAGAGCAGGAAGGGCCAGCCATCGTTGCCCAAAAGCTTATCAGCAAGTCTATCCGAAATACCTTTTTGGAATACTTCCCGAACCCAGAGCGCATCAAGCGGAATGACCCAGAAAACCCCTATCGCGAAGTAACCCGCTGGTTTGGAAGGGGACACACCCTGGACCTGCTAAGTGATCTGTCACAGCGGGAATATGAACAGCAGCTTGAAAGTGTTCCCGGACTTGCCAAACTGGTAAAAAACCACCAGTCGAAGCTCAAAGGGAAAGGAAGGTTCCTGATGATGGAATTCGTCCTTCACGGGTTGGCAGAATATTCTTTGCTCGGAAAAGCCAGCCTTGAATCTGGGCTCCAGTTCAAAGACCTCCTGAGCGGTATGCTTAACCTTGGGGATGAAGAAGACATGGGAGATTATGGGGGGTATTATGACAATTAATGTTCTCATTTGAATTGAAATACCTCAGTTGAGTTTTGCGATCATTTGTGATCGAACCCCAATTTATGTTACATTTAACCAGCGTCAATTATAAAACCTTACCCCATGAAGAAATTATTTGCAACAATCATCGCCGTTGCGTTTCTCACAGCTTGCGGTGGAGAAGCCAATACGGCAAAAGACGAGGCCAAAACAGATAACACGGAAGCCACAGCACCAGAAAAAGATGAAACCCCCGTTGGTCCTCCATTGGTAACTGTTCCTGACAGCGCCATGGTATTTTTTGCTAATCTTACAGATGGGGCCACAGTTAGCTCTCCCGTAGCGGTAGAATTTGGTGTAAAAGGCATGGAAGTGGAGCCAGCCGGAGAAGTGAAAGACGGATACGGTCACCATCATGTTATCATTGACGGAGGTGTGATACCGACAGGTGAAACTGTTCCAGCAAATGATACCCATATCCACTACGGCGGAGGTCAGACGGCTGATACCTTGACCTTAGCTCCCGGTAGCCATACCCTGACCATGCAGTTTGCAGACGGATTACACCGCTCGTATGGTGAGCAGATGGCGGCTACTATATCAATTACAGTAGAGTAACTCCCTGCTTGAAGTCATACAGAATGCCCGGTGCAGATAACCATGCTGCATCGGGCAATTTTTTTTAAGCCCACCACATTCCCCAAAGTTTTGGCAGGAAGATAATGCCCCAGACACCTCCACAAAACAAAACTGCCAGGAGCACAGCTCCGGCAGCTACATCTTTTGCTCTTCCAGCCAACTGGTGGTACTCTGGTGAGGCCAGGTCAGTTACATGTTCAATGGCTGTATTGATTGCTTCTGCCACAAGGACCATCCCCATGCAGAGTAAGATACAGCACCATTCCCAAGAAGCCAGATTTACCCACAGCCCCATGCCAATGATGCCAATGAGTGCTAATAGGTGAACCTGGGCATTGCCCTGAGATCGAAAAAGCCACAAAATCCCTTTGATCGCAAATTCAAAGCTTTTAATGCGTGCAAGAATAAAGGGGCGCTTTTTGGGAGAATACGGTTCCATTAAACTGATCTTACCAAGATGAGCTTAACTTACCGAAAAATAAGGGAAACGGTTTCACGCCACAGACCGAATTTGGGCAAAGCCAAGCTCTTCCGGCAATTTTACACTGTAAATGATTTTGCGAACCGTATCGAACTGAAGATAAGGATACTCATTGAGCAGCATGTCAATGGCATCTGCAGAACGATTACCTTGGTCACGAAGTTCAAGGTAACGACGCTTGATTTGAAAGTCTCTAAGTACCTTTTTGTTGAGCAAGTTCAGCTGTTCCAAGGTGCTGTACAACTCGTCTGACACAATTTGATAAATGGGATTGCTCATAAAAACCCTCCTTTAATTAATAAATGATCAAGTAAGGGTAACCATGTGTCATAGGCGGATGATGCTTTTTTTATTTAATCTCAAATATGGAGCCAATCAATATAAAAACCCAATAGAAATCACAAAAGACTGTCGATTTTGAGTATTTATTAGGTCAGGATTATAGATTGATTGGTTCTGCGTAGTATATGGTGCAAATTTGTCCATGCTACGTTGGTTTACATAAGCAACGTCTAGGTAATAAGTTGGTTGCCTGATACCAGCACCAATTGAAAAAATCTGTCTTTCAGGCTGGATTTCGAGTGTCCGGGAAAGGTCAGTTGGATCGGAGTAAATTACCGCTTCACGTTCCAGACCACCGCCCTGGTAAGCATATCCCGCTCTAAATCGATAAATGCCCACCCGCCCTTCAGCACCTACTCTTGCATTAATAGTCGGAGAGAAAAGGTCCCTGATCAAGTCATTTTCCA
>JBCDIQ010000085.1:0-16909 GCA_039024295.1 Bacteroidota bacterium
ATTGATAATTTTCAGTTATTTTGGAGATTCATGATTGAAAACACACATGAATTCCAATTATATGCGGAAGATTTATCATTCCTCTTTTTTGGTAGCCGCCCTTCTGGTAGCAATCATCGCTATCCCAAATTCGAGCTTTGCCCAGCAAAGATTTACCTTTGAACAAGCAAACCGTGCCTTTGGCCAGCAGAAAATTCTTTTATTCCGGTTGTTCTCCCTTGAGCTCAAAGAAGAGAGTAAAACGGAATTAGATCAGCTTGCTTCCCTTATCAAGCAAAATCCGGGAATTATCCGGACCAATAACCTCATCATCCAGGTATTTACTTGCGCGAAAGAGGATAAGGCCAAGCCCTACATCGGCACCGTGCGTGCCCAGGTTATCGTAGACTACCTCGAACAGACCATCGGAATGCCTCGAAAAAAGTGCCTGATCCAGGACAGTGGGGTTAGCCCGTATGACAAAGAATGTAAGTCGGGAAGTGGGGTAAACCTATACTTACGCCCCGGATTTTACGGAAAATAAGGTCCTGCTGAGGAGGATTTCCCTCATTGTGAACTTTCACACTTATCCTAATTGGTAAGGAGAAAACCGTACGGCCTCCTAACCCATCAACATATGAAATCCCTGTCTTCCTTGCTTTTATGTGGGCGATAAGCCTGCTATTTCCTGCTTGGGCCACCGGTGATTCTACCCGACAGGAAATCAGGCTCGACGATGTTTATTCAACTTATGGACTGACTGGAAAAATGTCATTTTGGGCATAATTGACAGGGGAATTGACTACAAGCACCCTGATTTCATTGATGCTCAAGGGAATACCCGTATCGCCTATATTTTATGACATGATTGATAATTCGAGCATGAATGACCCTGATAGTATTTAGGTATAGGTACGACTTTGACCCGGCTGAGCTCCTGAAATTGATCTTTATTGGTAGTTAATGTAGAACGAAAGGCGTGTTGCCAGGATCGGGATGCCCAACTCTCTGGAACACTTGACCTTTCCTATCTGAGGCCAGGCATGTACATTAGCTGCATGATGGCTAAGGAGCTGGTGCTTTCGAGAAGGTTTATGGTCAGGCGATCTTCATCTTTCTGAACATTTTTCTAATTTTACCCTGAAGGCTATCTCTGCTTTTGTATAAAGTAGCCTCTTACTTCCAAAATTTGATCATAGTGAGCCAACTGGAAACATTTCTTACAGCCATTGACAAAGGATACACCTTTAAGGGAAACTCCTTGATCCTCGGGGCAGCCATGCATGACCTAACCGCCCAGACGGGGCACTTGGTTCAGGTGCCATTGGAAACCCTTAATCGTCATGGGTTGATCGCAGGGGCTACGGGTACAGGAAAAACCAAAACCCTGCAGGTGATTGCAGAACAGTTGGCGCAGCAAGGGGTACCTGTCATGCTGATGGACCTTAAAGGCGACCTCAGTGGACTGGCAGCAGAGAGCCCTGGACACCCCAAGATTGATGAACGACACGAGTTAATAGGCATCCCATTCACGCCGAGTGCCTCGACGGTAGAATTGCTCAGCCTTTCGGACGAGTCCGGTGCCAGGCTTAGGGCCACAGTTACGGAGTTTGGGCCAGTATTATTTTCCAAAATTCTCAACCTGAATGACAACCAGTCGGGTGTGGTTGCTGTGGTTTTTAAATACTGCGATGACCAGAATCTGCCCCTTGTGGACCTCGCCGATTTTAAAAAGACCCTCCAATACATGACCCAAGAGGGGAAAAAGGAAGTTCAGGCAGAATATGGACGTATCTCAACAGCCTCGGTTGGGGCCATCATCCGGAAGATCATTGCGCTGGAACAGCAAGGTGCTGATATATTTTTTGGTGAACCTTCATTTGAAGTAGATGACCTTTGTAGAATTGATGATATGGGCCGGGGAATTATCTCAATTCTTCGCCTGACCGATCTTCAGGATCGCCCCCAATTATTTTCCACTTTTATGTTGAGCCTGCTGGCTGAGATTTACAGCAGCTTTCCTGAGGAAGGAGATGCTGAACAGCCCAAGCTGGTTCTCTTCATCGACGAAGCTCACCTCCTTTTTGACAAGGCCAGCGAGGCATTGCTGGACCAGGTTGAAGCGATTGTAAAGCTCATCCGCTCCAAGGGAGTCGGCATATTTTTCTGTACCCAAAACCCTGCTGACATTCCGAATGAGGTATTGGGACAGCTGGGACTAAAAGTGCAGCATGCCCTTCGCGCATTTACTGCCAAGGACCGAAAAGCCATTAAGCTGGCGGTACAGAACTTCCCGGAATCTGATCATTACGACATTGAAGAACTGATCACTCAGTTGGGAATTGGGGAAGCACTGGTGACCGTATTAAACGAAAAGGGTATTCCCACTCCGCTGGTGCATACCTTACTGCGTGCGCCTCAGTCGCGTATGGATGTATTGGAGAAACAAGAAATCGATGCCCTGATTCGCAACTCTCGGCTCATTTCAAAATATAACCGTGAGGTGGACCGGGAGAGTGCACTTGAAATTCTAAGTGAGAAAATACAGGCTGCTCAGGAGGAGGAGCAACGGGAAAAGATGCGCGAGCAACGAGCGAAAGCCAGTCGCACTTCGAGTGGCAGAAGCCGACGTTCTCGCAAACAGGAAGCAAGCCTGCTGGAAGAACTGAGCAAAAACACCATGGTCCGGCAGGTCGGCCGTACGGTGGCTCGGGAAGTGGCTCGTGGTCTACTGGGGGTTTTAGGATTAGGCGGCAGGCGTAGATAACCCCATTTATGAAAAAGAATGGAAAGCTTCGAGCATTGTTGGGCATTGGTCTGGTAGTAGCCCTTTGGGGAGGCTTGTCGTACGCCTTAATTTTCTATTTTGGAGCTTCTATCTGGATTGGAGCCTTGTTTAGTGGCTCATCCTTAGCTTTTCTCCTCGGTCTACTAGCTTTGTTTTTCAGGAATGCGCCAGAGAAAGATTCCCATTTTTCCTGGACTAAAATAAATGTATTTCTGGGAGGCCTGGGAGTAATAGCGAGTATTTGTTTGCTACAACTCGGGGAATGGGAAAAGAGCCGTGAACAGCTCTTACAGCAGCAGCTTAAGGAGCAGGTGGCATTAAAAGAAGCTACGCGCAAAAATAGCTTAATGCCCTTGATGGCGAACCTGCTAGCTTCCGTGGAAGCTGAATTAGCTGGTAGTCCCAATCGGTCCTTGAAAGGAGAAACGATAGATCGGATTGCTGACTTGAGCCATGCGCTTGAGCCCGCCCCTTTTAGTTATGTAGAGGCTGACAGCCTGGAGAAGCATGGGTACAGCAAAGAGCGGGGAATGTTGCTGCTAGAATTGGTGAGAATGGGGATTGATTCTAGCAGTTTCCTTCAAATTAGGAGAAAAGTATCTTTTGAAAAAGCTGACCTAAGTTGGACTAAGTTAGTAGACATTGATCTCTCCGAAACAAAGTTAGCTGGAACTAATTTTTCCGATGCAGTTCTTAGAGGCATTAATTTTTCAGGGGCAGACCTTAGGGGGGCACAACTTTTAAGGGTGAACCTGGAAAAAGCTAATCTCAATGAAGGACAATTAAACAGAGTTAACTTGAGCTGGGCTAACCTTAATGGTGCGACCTTGAAAAATGTAGCTTTAGGAGGTGCCAATTTGAGTAACGCCCAATTGAATCGAACAGATATGACTTGTTCAACTGTTTATTATGCTAATGCAGCTGGTGCTCGTTTCTGTGATGCTAATTTGTATAGAATTAGTTTTTTTGGCACAGATTTAACACGAACAAATTTCTTCAGAGCAAACTTAGATGAATCGGACCTGCGACGTACTCATTTGGCAGATGCTAATATGGAGGGTGTAACCTTGGAACTAACACATGTTTATGGGGATGATTGGCTTAGATGGCTTAATAGAGAACGGGTAATTGGAGGAGAAAAGATTCAGAACGAATATATTATTGTCAAGGATATTCCACTTCCTACAAACCATTCCATAATAAAAATCAAATAAAAGGGCTAAAAAAGAGGAGCTATTCACCCATAACCAGGTTCAACTTCCGCGCAAACCTGATCACTACCTCATCTGATGGACGGAAAGGGTTAAAGCCAATCTCAAACGCCCAGCTAAAGTATTGCTGGATATCATTCAAGTAATTGGCCAGTAATAGGGGGGTCCATTCAGTATCTTCCGAGAGGTGGTACCTCTCTTTTAATATTTTTCCTTGTTCCTGCCCCCATTCATTATTGATCATGTCAAGGTAGTTGTCCACAGCACCTGTATAGATATCCTCCTTCTGTATTTTGGTGAAATTTCCAGACATCAGTTCCGGCATATTTTTTCGCTCGTGTGCATCGGCAACAAAATCTGCGAGTTTCTCTGAAAAGATGGAAGTCATTAAGGCCTGAGCAACAAAATGATTGAAGGTATTGATGAACCCCTTTTCGGTAAAATCGGCTGTAGCCAAGGTGTTGAAATCTTCCTGACGAATTTTATACCTCATTCTCTCAGCTAAATCATAAAATGCAACATCTCCTTCTCCATAAATTGCGCTAAGGCGTCTAGAGAGGGTATAAATTCGCTGTAAGTTTTGTCGGTTAGAAACTGCGTAAGGAGCCGAAAAGAGAAGTTCTGCCTTATCCCAGAATCCTCCGTCTCTGGCTTTGGAAAAATCATTTTGGCTGACCCCTTCTTTCAGTATACTCGTGACTCTCCGGCTTCCGCAGATATGGGTAAGGCGAACCTCTTTTGCCTTGGCAGTAGCTGGATCCATCTTCTTTCCTGAGGAGTAATATTCAATTTGGACTAGCGCAGCAAATTCTTCGTAAGAGTGAAACCTTGTCAATAGCAATGCACCTCTCCCTGCATCTGTTGAGAAAGTGCTATCATTGACTGGGATCGGTTTTGAGTTACCTGAATCCTGTCCTATGATGGAGGTGACCACTCCAATCATTAATCCTGTGAACAAGCTCAACCACTTAACGATTCCTTGTAAACTCATGGTCATCTGATCTCTACATAATCATCCCGATCCAGTTCTGCCTCACGGGTATCATGCAGCACGATTTTTTTCGGTTTATCATCTCCTCGAATTTTTAATCCATCAACAGTTAGGCCAGAAACATCGTCCATAATTATTGCAGGGCGATAGTCCGCCTCATCAATGCTCATGGTAATATCTTTCAACGTAAGGCCCTTCACATGACGAACATATAATCCCCAGGCAGGTAATTCCCCAAACATGGAGAACTCCGGATAGGCTTTAATCTTTTCAGGTACGGAAGTGAGACGGGAAACGGGCAGGTAGGCCAATCCTGAATTGCCTTTGCCTGGATAGCGGATGTTAATATTTTCGAGGACGACATTCTCAACAGCATGTCCGGGAATACCGGTAATTGAAGAGGGGAAAGTATTGTGAAAAAAGGGCAATGCGGGACCCCGAACTTCGTAGTCATAATCTGGTCGTTTGAAGGCGACCTCCACGTCGATATTTTTCAAGTTCACATTTCTTAACGTCCCTACAGTTTTTGTATGTCTCTTAGCCAATCGGATAAAAATGGCATTACCCGTATTGGTTGCTGTTATATCTTGTACAATTACATTTTCCAATTCCCCTCCATCTACACATTCGATGGCAATGGCCGATCGAAAAGTGTCATAGACCTTGATTCGCTCAATAATGACGTTGCTGAATCCCCCATGTGAGCGGGTGCCGAACTTAACTGCACTTGCACTTGAACGTACGGTACAGTCGGCAATGTAAATGCTGTCACAGCTGTAGTCGGCAGAATGGGATTTCAAGCAGATGCCATCGTCAGCTGAGTTAACAAAGCAATGGGTGATCCTGACATTTCTACAGTCCTGGATGTCTATGCCATCATTGTTCCAGTAAGCATCAGAAATGGTCCGGACACTATCAATCACGATGTTACTGCACTGGTGGTGGGTCTGCACCCAGCAGGCGGCATTTTTTAAGGTCACATTTCGCACTTGGATATAATTACAATCCACAAATTCAATCAACTGGGGCCGTAGGTAGTATTTGGGCCGCATTTCCACAGAGTTGTAGTGCAAGCTGTCCAGTTTACCTGCGTAGAACAAGCTATCAAGGTGCAGAGCGACTTCTCTGCCTTGGCCATCAATTTCCCCATGTCCGGTGACCGCAATTCGCTCTTGCCCATCTGCCATGATCAGGCCTTTCCAGCGATTCAGCTTTACATAGTGATCAGGGTTGGTACTCCCTAACAAAATGCCGTCCTTTTGTACATGTAGCTCAACACCCGACTTCAGGATAACGGTGCCTGTCAAAAACCTGCCTGCTGGAACCACCACCCTGCCTCCGCCATTGGCATGAGCAGCATCAATGGCATCCTGAATATAAGAGGTGTTGAGGACCTTCCCTCCAGGTTTAGCACCAAATTCCTGAATAGGATAGTCTACTGCAAGAACCTGTAGCTGCACCAGCAGGATAAGAAGAATGGGTAAAATAGTGCGCATATTCATTTGGCTAAAAATACATTCTTTGAGGCTCTCGCGGCCGGACCACAGGTACTTTTGGCGTGAAGGAAATGTCCATCATCTCCACTTGCCCCTTGGAATCAATTTTCAGTAACAATGATTGGTAAGGAGGAAACACGAACCCTTGTTGGATGGTTTTGCCATTTACATGAAGGGAGAGTGCGACCGTATCCGATTGTTCCATGAATGACTGCCCGGAATAAACAGGATATTTTAGGTCTTTGGCAGGTAGCTGGGCCAGGAAAAGATAATGGGTGTCGTCCGGTGCTACCCGGCACCAGTAATCAGGCAAACGGTCACCAGAAATAAGGGGTTGATGGGTTATGGTTTGCTGGAAGTCTGCTGATACATTCGGTAGACTGGAAAGTTGCGCTAGCATGGACTCATATTCTTGAGACTTTGCTTTCCCAGGTTGTATGGGAGATTTTTTCAAACAAATTGGAAGGCCCTGTTTGGCAAGCTCTACAATCCTTTTCAATGCGCGCACATCCATGTAATTGACATCAATGTAGAGCGTTGAGAAAGCGGCATCACCCACCGTTAATTTTCCGTTTTCGTAGACTGCCTTTTCCAGGAAATGCCGATTGATCCAAAGCGGATGGAACCCTTCGGTTTCCTTGGGAGGATAGATATAGCGCATCTCATATTCGCCCCAGACCCACACCCGTCTGCGCTCAGGGGGGTACGCACCTTTCATCACCCCATCTTCATAGGGGATGTAAACTGCAACATCCGAGTAGGTCTTTCCTTGTTGCATGGTGCCTGAAACCTTTTCCATGTAAGCGTTAAATGCAGGCAACTCTGGTTCCAAACTGCCGCCAGGCCCGAAGTAAGTCGTAGCAAAAAAATCAATGCTGTCCACGCCCTCGGGATTATAGGGCATGCCATGGTAAAAATGCTGGTTCACCCCATAAGCGAACATGGCATCGGCTACCATTTTCAGGTCGGCTGTTTGTTCTTTGCGCAGGTAAGTTGCTGGAAAGCCATACATACAGGTAAAGGTTTCACTGGAAACCATAGGCTTGGAGGCCAGGCAGGCAGCCGAACTCACAATCCGGGAATAATTGGGATTGTTCAGCATGGATTCAGTTTCGGGAATGTCAACCAGCGAGTAGGTCGTCATGACATCTGTAGGAGACGCCAGGCATTGCACGCGCGACCAAGCCCCGAGTTCTTGACATTTTTTTACGTAGGGCTTATAAAATCCCTCAGTCACATACTCGTCCAGCAATAGCATGTAGTCATATCGCACATCTGGAAATGAATCCAGGCCGGTTTCCATGTAGGGAATAATGTCATAGCCAAATTTCTCCTGAAACTTATCCTCAAAACCATCTGTCCAGATCTTGTTGGTTTCGTTGAGTTTGATTTCCCATGAATCCGTGAACAGGGCTGATCTGGAACCTGTTAATGCATCTTTGAGGGCATCGCCCACCGGTTTAGCAAATCGATAAAAGGCATTGCTGTCCAGGTGATTAATCACCATTTGGGTATCAGGCCAGGTCCAGGCAAAGGTGAGCAACTGTTGGAAGGTGGAGTCTCCATAAATTTTGGTGGCGTGTTCCGGGCCAATGTTGCTACCTGCTACCGGCCAGGCACTGCCAAAGGTAAAGTCACACGCCAGCCCAATGGAATCGGCATAAGATTTTGTATACGCCACGACCTCCGACCATTCCGGGCTGAGCCATTTCTGTGCAGTGGTGTCTTTGGGGTAATGACGGTTGTAACTTCGGGCATACATGCGTTGGTATCGGTACAGGGGGTATACCCACGCGATTTCTACCCCACCAAAATTGTGTGCTTTTGCCCAATCGAGCTGGTGCTTCACGTCTGTTTTTTTGATCTCCGTGGCAAACCACCACCAGCGGGTGCAGGGCTTGGAGGAAGGGTAATAATCACGAACCACTGTCTCTTGGTGCCGGACTGTAGCTTCCTGACATCCCCATAAAAAAGGGATCAAGCATAAGAGCGTTACAAACTGCGTGAAGCGTTTCATCCAACTAAAATAGGGAACTTGAAGAGGGGTGCAAAGACTCGATTCCATAAAAAAGGGTTAATTTAGAATCCTTTTGAATTGAAAATTATTTGCTGTTAATAATTGTACCTTTTTGGATTTTTGGCTTATTTCACTTTTTATTTTAATTTTTACTTTCCGACAATGAAAAACCTATTAAGACTTTCTTTTCTGTTGTTTATGATGGTTGCCTTTGCAGCATGTGGAAATGATGACGAAGACGATATGCCTTCCACCCCTACTTGCTCTCAATCAGATTGGGTAGGAACTTACTCGGGAACCCAAAACTGTAGTGGAGATCTCGATACACTAAATATAACCATTACTGCGAGTGGTTCTGATGCAGTTATTATTGAGTATGAAGACATCGGAGGATTTACTTCGGTCGAGTATGATCCGTTAACTCCAAATCAATGCGTAATTGCATACTCCGAAACCGATCAAGGTATTACCGTATCATTAGATGCCACCTTAGATGGTGACAATTTAACGATGGTGGAGTCCTTTAATGGTGATGAATGCACCATTACTGCTACCCGTGATTAATCGCAACAATCTTAATTTATAACTTCAAGGATGTACCATTCACGGTGCATCCTTTTTTATTTAGGAGAATTTTTGCGTGGATCTAATGGCTATCCATTTAAGGGGGTGTTTCAGGTTAAAATTAGTAATGAGGTTCTTAGTCCCTATTTGACGGAAAAAGGCGGCATCTTGACGAAAATAGCCGGATGGGAGGCATTAGCTTTGTCGAAGCGGGCTAAAGTTAGATGAGCAATTAGCCTTCAGGAAGCCCGCTTGATATCATTAATTTTTCAAACATTAATTCCAAAGTCATGAAAAACCTGTTAAAGCTTGCATTAATTTTCGCCCTTATGATTGCCTTTGTCGGATGCGGGAGTAACGACGACGATGACGATACCCCAACACCCGCCTGTTCAGCAGCTGATTGGGTAGGCGTTTATGCAGGCCCCTATAGCTGTACAAACCTTGGTGGACTTAGCGGGACCTATGACGCGATTGTTAGTGTCTCCGGTTCGAATGTTACGATCACAGTCAAGGAATCCGACAGTGACGGAGATGTATTTGTAGACTCTTATACTGCATCACCAGAAGGATGTACCTTTAAGTTTTCTGAAGGGAATGAAGATGGTGATGAGCAAATAGAAGCGACCCTTGATGGCAACAAAATCATCATTACCCAGACTTTTGTCGGAGAGGGATCTTGCTCCCCAGCTACCATCACCCGGACCAGTACAACTGTGCCTGCCCTCTGTCCTTCAAGTGATTGGATTGGAGCTTATACCGGGACTAAGACGTGTGGTTCCAATACACCTGAGGCCATTACGGTTGATATAACAGAAGCATCTTTTGCCGGCGGTCTCAACTTTAGCATTGACCTTAGGTCCTGGGCCGGTGCTGTCCCATTTGGATGTGAAGTTCCCTTCTTCGATTCGAAGGCGACCTTAAATGGTGACAACCTGACCATTGAATTGGATGGAGGTGATTGCACCGTTACTGCTACTCGGGACTAAACACCTTGTTATTTTGACATGACTAAAGGATGCACCCCAAACGGTGCATCCTTTTTTCGGTGATCGGGTCCATCAGTTGGGAATTCATGGTGTTACCTTTCAGCTAAATTAACTCCTGTCTCCCTACAACATTCAAGATCCCCCTCCCATTTGACGGAAAAAGGCGGCATCTTGACGAAAACAGCCGGATGGGGGGCACTAGCTTTGTCAAAGCGGGCTAAAGCTGGATGAACAGTTAGCCTTCAGTAAGCCCGCTTGACATTATCAATTTTTCAAACATTAATTCCAAAGTCATGAAAAACCTGTTAAAGCTTGCATTTTTTTTCACCTTTATGATTGTCTTGGTCGGATGTGGAAGCAATGATGACGATGACGATACCCCGACACCAAGCCCCACCCCAACTGAAGACTGTTCCGCTTCTGATTGGACGGGCAACTACTCTGGAACCGTTTCATGTGATGGAGGGGCAGCAGAGGCCGCTACGGCAGAAGTTACTGAGCAAAGTGTTAGCATCCAGGTAGTTGCATCAACAGGTGGAACGGTAGACTACACCATTTCTACAGACCAGTTTGGCAGTTGCATGGTTAATTTTGAAGCTGGACCAACTACCTACACCTTTACCCTTGACAATGATAACCTCGTACTTATTCGTAAGGGTTCTTTTGACACCTGCACCTATACCCTTACCCGGGACTAATAATATCTTCCTGATCTGAATCAAGGAACCTGTCCACCATGGGCGGGTTCCTTTTCTTTTGAAGAAAAAATTCAATTTGCCTCGTAACCTTTTTGTACTTCATCCGTCAAATCAATAACTTTGTAATGCAAAGTACTCTGATGACTAATTATCAAGATAAGTTACAGGACTTACAAGAGATTCGCCAGATGATGGCACGCTCCACTCGTTTTCTGTCATTGAGTGGATTGGCTGGGATTAGTACAGGTCTAATCGCATTGGCGGGGGCAGTAGCTGCCTGGTGGAGATTGGGTGCCCAGTGGGATTACCTGAATGCGCCTGCGCGCTACGAAGGGATGGACCTGTTGACCTTTTTCCTGATTGATGCAGCTTTGGTAGTGGTCCTGGCAGCTGGGTCTGCCCTGTATTTTTCCTGGAGAAAGGCACAGAAGCAAGTATTGCCATTTTGGAATGCTGCTGCGAGAAATCTCTTGTCCAGCCTGTTGATTCCCCTGGTTGCAGGTGGCTTATTTTGTGTCATTCAAGTGGCAAGCGGTTCCTACCGCTGGGTAGCTGCCACGATGTTGTTGTTTTATGGAATGGCCTTGCTGAATGCAAGCAAATATACCTTGAAAGAGATCGGCTATCTGGGAATTACCCAGATTGTACTGGGCATTTTTTGTGCCTGGTTTTCGTATTATGGATTGTATTTTTGGGCAGTGGGCTTTGGTTTGATGCACATCCTGTATGGCATTGTGATGTACCTAACATATGAGCGTTGAAGGATATCCTGAGTAAACTTGACAAACTGTTTGAGAGCAGGGTCAGGCTGGGCATCATGTCCATGCTTATGGTAAACGATTGGGTACACTACAGCGTGCTACGAGACAATGTTCGCCTGGAGGCAGACAAAAAGTTGACAGATGGCAACCTTGCCAGCCACCTAAAAAAACTGAAGGAAGCGGGCTATGTTGAAGAAAAGAAAACTTTTAAACAGAATAAACCTCATACAACCTATAAGGCCAGTATATCCGGTAGAAAGGCATTTGAAGCCCACCTGGATGCCCTGGAAGCCCTGATCAAAGGGCTAGAGTAACCGCTAAAATTAAATATTGATTCCATGAATGTGAGAAGTTTGTGGGCTGGTATCCCAGCCTGGATGAAATTACTGTGCCTGTGTATTACCGGAAGCTGTTTGCTTCTGGCAGCTAGGGTAGGATACACGGGGGAACTCAATTTTCTCTTTCTTGTATGGAACCTCTTCCTCGCTGGGGTGCCGCTGCTGTTTTCCTTCGGCCTGTCGGTTGGGAAGAAGTCTCGACCAATTGCAATCCAATGGATGTTGGTGGGGGTATGGTTGGCCTTTTTTCCCAATTCCTCTTATATCCTAACCGACTTATTCCATTTGACACGATTTACTGATCAAGCTCCTTTATGGTTCGATCTACTGATGTTGCTGGCGTTCTCATTTACGGGTTTGCTGATGGGGTATTTTTCCTTGTATCAAATTCATCAATGGCTCAAAGAGCGATTCTCCACCTCGCAAGTGTACCTGTTGTTATTAGGAATCATGGGAGCGACGGGTTTCGGGCTATACCTGGGACGGTTCCAAAGATGGAACAGTTGGGACCTGATTACCCGTCCCCTAGGCTTACTGGAAGACATTGCTGCACATGTATTATTGCCCTGGGAACATATCGGATGCTGGGGATTTACCTTTGGGTTTGGTGCTTTTCTTGCAATTGGCTACACCACTTTTGTCTTTTTAGTCGAAGGTCGCTTCCATTCATCTGAACCGGTTCGGGCAAGCAAGATCCGATCTCAAACCCTTGAGGGTCCTTCTCTCAAGGATTACCTGGACGTGTAGCTGTGTATGATTTATTCGCCAATCCAATGAACATCGATACTTTCTGCAATGCTTGGCAAAATTATTTTGCCCAAAATAAACAGTACCCCGTTTCCATCGACTGGGAGGATGATTACCAATTAAGCCTGCCAGAAACCGACCTCATTTTTACCTCTATCCGGCAATTTCAAAGAGGAGAAAAAAATGAGGGGGTGCATTTAAGGAAAAAAGCAGGCTATGCACTCTATGGGGATGCTTATAAGCCCTTACACCAGTTACTGGAAACTTATATCAGAGAGCAACAGAATCACTCGGTTTTACTAGAGCGGTTCATGAAGCAGCAGCGAATTCCCCTGATGACCCACCATGTGTTGGATATCGCCTTTAGGAAAATACGACGCATCTCTTCTTTTGACACAGAAATACTGAGCCTGCTCGTTGCCCTTTGCATTGCCCAGCCGTACTATGATGCCCTGAAAATTTCCAGTAGGTCTCGAGTACTCCAGCAGGTATGTCGGCAGATTCTGTGGAACGAGAAGCAGCACCGATACTTCTTAGTGTCTTTCCTTAGATTGGGGTTTGCTAAAAGAACCCCTACCAAGGTTCAGCGAATGCTGGCTGCTCAGAAAATCCTGCTACAAGGTGCTATGCGATTGGTATGGCTCCATCATTACAAGGTGCTAACGGCAGGTGGATACACCTATCGGTCATTTCGGCAAACGTGTATGGAGACCTACCAGGAAATGTGGGACTTTTCCCTTCCCCAGGTAAAGCAGGAACCTCATGAATGGCTGTTTGAGTAGCAAGGGTTGAATGGCATACCTGCTTTGCAGCTTTGACTTCATGGAAACTGGATTCTTTATGAAAAAGATTGGACCGGACCAATGTGCCAGCCGGACCACCCCTGATACAAGTTGCTCAGGAATGGCCCTTGCCAAGAACCCCATAAAGGAAGCTTTTCGTGCTTCTCCAAACCTGAGTCAAGGTGACGTTAGCAGCAGTTTTCCAAGGTTCCTTTTTTACTGTCCAGAGCATGAATATCTTACTTTTTGGATTTCGAAATATTGTTATTGAAATTTTATCCATACCCCTCTGGATTTTGGCCCAATAAGGAAAATAGTAGCCTGGATTGTGCTATTTGAAGGATTTCTAACCTGTAGGAGAATTAGGCCCAAAGGTGGCATTTGCTTTGCTATTTCTAAGCGAAGCCGTCTTACCACCTTTTGCCAATCGGTCAATTCCATACATGAAGCACATTCTTCTTCGTACCCTTTTTTTGATAATATCCGTAGCTTGGGCCTTGCCGTCTCAGTCCCAGCAACCAGATACCCTTCTGGCATCAATCTTTGTCCAAATGGCCCGCCAGCTTGGAGACTCCTCTCGCTATGATTCGGCTGAGGTATATTGGAAAAAAGCCCTGAACCTATACAATCGGTCAGGTAAGGTACAGCGTTCAGCTTCTTGCCTGGTAGAAATGGGGAACATGTATGTGAATCAGGACCGTCACCTTGAAGCGTTAGAGGTGCTGTCAGAAGCTCATCAAAAAGCGTATCAATCTTTTGGGGAGGTACATCCACTCGTGGCGAAAGCCATGACCCTCGAAGGGCTGGCCAAGTTTAAGGCTGGGCAAGCAGAAGAAGGGGCAAGGTTGATGTATGATGGACTTGCCATCCGGCAGAAGCTATACGGTGAATCACATACAGAGCTTGCAGACAGCTATTTTTACCTGTCCAAAGGCATGGTTGCTGCCGGCAATTATGAACAAGCACTTTCGTGGGCTTTTCGTGCACATGAAGAAGCTCAGACAGCCCAAAATGAAACTCCTGTAAAAGTACAAATTGCCATTACAGGTCATTTGGCCAGTTTGTTGAGCGACCAATACCGATTACACGAATCCTTACAATACCTCCAACCGAGCCTGCAAAATAGCCGTGCAGTCTTAGGACGATACCATCCTCAAACAGTTCAATTGGTCTTATTGGCTGCGCATACCCTACAAAAGATGCAAGCACTCCAGCAGGCCTCTTTGTTGTTAAAGGTAGAATTGGCAACTGTATCTGGAACTCATGCCCATATCAACCTGCTTGATGCTTATGCGCATAATTTCTATGTGATGGGCCGTTATGAGGAGGCATCTGTGGAGTACAAGCGGTTGATAGCATTATTGGAATCAGCAGAAAAGAAAGATTACCTCAAGTTGGCAAATTCCTATACCAACTTAGGGGAATGCCTACTTAAGTGGGGAAAATATCCTCAAGCTATCTCTGCGTTGGAGAAGGCCAGAGACCAGGAAATCATTGCCTTCATGGGGCAGCCCTCTCCTACCACAGTTCGTACCATGCACCTCCTAAGTCATGCGCTTCAACAGCAAGGCGAAGGAGGTCGGGCCGCTGCCATGGCACAACAGGCCGTGAGCATGAGCGACCGATTGGGAAAGATTTATTTGAAATTGCAGATTGCCTCACGAGGCCTTTTGGCTCAAACGTATTGTGAACAAAAGAAATATGTAAGGAGCCTGGACGCTTACCAGGAAGCCTTGGGACTGTGTAGTCGGGACTTTTCATCAGAAGATCCCTACGCAAATCCTTCACCTGAAAGTTTATTGTTTTTGGAACCAGGCATTTCACTGCTGATTGGGAAAGGAAACGTACTGCTGGCAGTATATCAAAACCTTTCAAAGAGTCCTATGGAGTTGGCTGCTGCCGAGGAAAGTTTCAAAACAGCCATTGCGCTGCTCTCCCAAGAGACGGGGCTTAACCTTGGAGACCGCTCTACCAAGATGTTGCGGCAGGCATGCGAGGGAATCATTACGGTAATAGGAATCAATTTTCAAAAGCAACAAGACCCAGCCCTCGCCCAGCAAGCATTTTATTTTGCTGATCTGAGCCGTTCCTACCATGTACCAACCTTTGCCCTTCATCAGGCAAAGGGGTTGCCCGACAGTATCTTAAACCAGGAGAAGATTTTGGCGGGGAAGCGGAAGTTCTACCAGGACCTTATCAATTCAGCGCAGGCTGATAGTGCCCAGTTAGCTGCCTGGCAGGCTGTTTATGACAGCACATTGGAGCAGCACCAGCTTTTTAAGCAAACTATTTATGAGTCTTATCCCGCATTTGGGAATACATATTACCGCTTACAGGTAGCTGATGTGCTTGAGGTCCAGTTCGGATTGGATGCTGAACAAGTGATCTTTAATACCTTCCTGACAGAGAATAATTTTTATGTGATTTCACTGGACCAGGAAGGAGCAAGGATGTTCATCTCTGAAGTGGATACCAATTTCGATTACCACCTTCAACAACTTCATACCCAGTTGGGGCGTGCGAGCAAGAGTGGAGCCAGCCAGGTCCGTTCCTTTGGGCAGTCGGCCTACTTTTTATATCAGGTGTTGATGGAGAAGGCTCTGAATCAATATGCCAGCACAAAAAGCATAAGTGTGATCCCGGATTTGGCACTGCGTAGGTTTCCATTTGAGGTCTTGATATCGAGTCCAGTGGATCCTGTAGAGGATGATTTCCGTAACCTTTTTTATCTGTTGCACACCCATCAGATCAACTATGCTTTTTCCCTGAGGTATTACCAAGAAAGTCGACAACTCCGATTTGCAGCAAATAAAAGCTACCTCGGCTGGAATACCCAATATTCTCCCCGGTCATTTAGCAATTATCCCCTGATGCAATTTTATCCTGATTTGAAATTGGTGCAAACGGCTTCACGTGGGTTTCAGGAAGAAATACGCCAAGGTCGAAAAATATGGGACGGAGAAAGGGTAAACATCACCTCCGACAACCTCAGCCGCTTTGTAAAATTGGAGGAAACCTATGGGGTCATTCAACTAGGGGTTCAATGTCTGATTGATGAAAGCTCACCCTTAGAGAGCATGATGTTCTTAGGAGGGATGAATTTGAAACCTGAGGCTTACCTGGAGAACCTGGTTGGAAAGTATTCAGCCTTGCAGGTCAAGAACACTGGATTACCCAAAACAAAAGACCATCATTTCAACATAAAGGCAATTTCTTCATTCGAGTGGCCCAGCCAGCTGGTGTTAATCACAGATGTACACCGCAACTTTTCAGGTGCAAAGGATTTTTCAGAGGGACTTCCCTTACTGGCGGATGCCCTGTATCAAAGTGGGGCTGCTGCGCTAACAGTAGGCTTGTGGCAACCGCGGGAAGAAACCAACCTGGAGCTGAACCGCCAATACATGCGGTACCTCCGCCAGGGGTTGGCAAAGGACCAGGCACTTCAGCTTGCCCGGCGTAGCTTTCTGAATGAGGTGGAACCAGAATTTGCACATCCTCATTACTGGGGACATATGATGCTGATTGGCAATCCCAATGCGCTTGACATC
>JBCDIQ010000086.1:0-16852 GCA_039024295.1 Bacteroidota bacterium
ATCAGTGGCCAGGATAATTCTATTGTTGCCATTAGAAATAAAATGCTGCTGCGCTACTCGGAATGCTTTTCTAAGCGCGTTTTTGCTTCGGGTACCACCACCACTTTTCAATTCGTCTAGTGCCCGTTCAATGTCCTTTTGGCGAAGGGCTGATACGCCTCCAAGAACCACTTCTGCATCACTAGAGTAAGTAACAACAGATATTTTGTCTTGTTGTCGCATGTATTTGATAAGCTTCTTAAACGATTGCTTCAGCAAAGGAAGCTTGTCTTCCCGACGCATGGAAGATGAGACATCTAGCAGTAGCACCAGGTTATTATCCGCAACGTTTTCGAAATTATATTTCTCAGGTATTTTCTCTGTTTCCACGGGCTGGGCCACGATGGTGGGCGTAGTGTCAGCAGGGGTTACTGGAGGCGGTCGATTAGGGGTAATCTGTACCACTTGAGGCGGGTTTTGTGTGCTGGGCTCAGGCTTGGCAATTTCCTCTGGCCGCTCCTCTGCAATTGGGGGGGGGCTAGGGGCTACAGAAGCAATTGGTGGAGGCGATTGGTCTTTTTTGGCCAGTTTAAAATTGGACTCGTAGCTCACATGATAGGAGCTTTGCCCGGTTTTTAGGCGTTTGTTTTTATTTCTGTAGCCTTGGGCCCGCACAATCTGGTCGTAATAAGCATTTTTATTGGGCAAGTTGGTTTCATACTTGCCCTGAGAGTTGGTCCGTACCTGCTTGATGACGCGCTTGGTACGGGCATCCAACAGCATCACCGTAGCTGAAATTCCACGTCCGGTAGCACTATCTCTAACTGTTCCAGCTAAGGCAAGTCCTACCAAGGGTTTGATCCTGTCATCTGCTTTTGTAAGGTCAGCGAAGTAGATATCTCCATTTCTAATGAAATAGCCTTCTTTTCCATCTCCCGTCAAAATAAACCCATAATCATCCCCAGGGGTGTTAAAAGGCTTCCCCAGGTTTATGACCTCCCCAAAAGTGCCATCTTCATTCAGGACTGTCTTGAAAATGTCCAGGCCACCATATCCTTTGTACCCATCCGAGGCAAAATAGAGGGTTCTGCCATCCGCTGCGAGAAATACCGAGCGTTCATCTCCTTCTGTGCTTAGGGGCAGCTTTCTGCAGTAGCTCCACCCATGGGTGCCCTTCCTGCTGATGTAGAGGTCCATATTAGAATCATACCCATATCCACAAGCCACAATAAAGGTTTTACCATCAGGTGAGACCGTCATCCCATCTGTTGCATCAAAATCCGTTTTGAAAAATTCCGTGATGCCTCCCCCCAGTCCTTTTCTCCGGCCCCATTTTCCATCTTCACCTAAATTTGCCACATAATAAGGGCCTCCGGTATACTCCCACACAAAGTCCCAGCTCTGGTAAAAAACCCGTCTGCCTCCAGGGGAAATGTTAGGCTCATCTTCTCCGCTTGAAGTATTGATGCCGTACGGGAGTACCTGGGGTTTTGCCCATACCCCACTCTTTTTCTCTGAAAACCAGATATCCCCATCATATACGGAATCTGAACCCCAGGTCATGTACATATGAGACCAGTATTGGCCTCCTCGAAGAGACATGAAATACAGAAATCGGCCATCTGGGGTAACTGAAAGGTTGGTTTCCCGATAAGGAGAATTAAGGGTACCCAAGGGAGTAATTCGGATTTGTTCACGGTGCTGAAGCAGGGTTGCTTCTCTGGTTTGGGAATAGCCGGAAGTTCCCAAGAAACCAAAACCTATTACAAAGATAGCCAGAAGGGTTCTGGACATAGAAAGTATTTTTATTCGAGCGAAGGCAATGGGCATCACGATAACAGGATAATCAAATGAGCATTACGAATTGAGATGGCTGGTATACCGGGCGATAAGTAGTAGGACAAACAGCTTCTTTGTCCCTACCCAGCACCTGTACCTACCTGCACCTAGTTGTTTCATACAGACAAGTGTAAAGGGGAAAAGTAACCATTTTCCATTTGCCTTGTATGACATTCACGAATTTTGATAATAACGACAAAACTAACATTTTGGCATAAAAATGTACCTCCTGGTTTGGCTTCATTTTATCACCACCTTGTTCATGACCGGACTGATCTGGTTTGTACAAGTGGTTCATTATCCATTGTTCAGCCAAATATCTCCTGAAGATTTTCCCAGGTATGAGAAAATCCACATGCGGCGAACCGCAATTGTGGTGATTCCCGTGATGCTTACCTAGTTGATACCCGTTTTTTTAATATGGTGGTTACAAAGCGACTCGCTTCCCTGGGAATATGAGGTAAATATACTACTTCTTTTGGGGATTTGGATAAGTACAGCACTGATTCAGGCACCCCAACATGGGAAATTATCCTCAACCTTTGACCAGAAAGGAATAACCAGGCTTGTGCGTTATAATTGGCTCCGAACGGTCAGTTGGACGATCCGTGCCTTCCTTCTGTCAAAAATTATATTAAAAAATATTGATATGAGTGCTTTTTCTCATTTGATGGTGGGCTAGCCAATTTATTTTTACCGTTCAAAATTTAGCGAGAATACCTATTCCATATGATTGACCAAGGCCTAACCACTAGAGTAAGTGATTTTTTAGGAATCTATCCTCCTTTTTCTTTTCTGCCCCGTGACATCGTTGAAGACTTGGCTGGTAAAGTCAGGGTAAAGTACTACATGGAAAATGAATATGTATTTCACCAAGGTGATGAGCCGTTGGAATACATTTTTGTGCTGAATAAAGGCAGTGTAGAGCTTTCGAAACTGGATCAAGGCAGCGAACGACTGGTAGATATTTGTGACGATGGAGACGTATTTGGCATTCGATCCTTTATTACGGAAAACCCTTATCAACTCAGTGCAAAAGCGGCTGAAGACACGCTGGTCTATGCGTTGCCTAAAGCAGAATTTTCTCCCTTATTGGAGGTATACCCTAAAGTTGCCCTGTATTTTGCGGCTGGGCTTGCCTCTGGTCTACCGAATGAGGGAGAATTGCCGGGCCACCTTCAGAAAGCACAGCGGGAATTGCTGAGCGATACCGGGCAGTCTTCCCTGTTCCGTGAAGAGGATGTCCTGATAGTAAATGCAAAGAACAAAATCATTACTTGTTCAGAGGATGCCACCATCCAGGAAGTTGCCCAAATCATGACGGACCAGCGGATCGGGTCTGTGGTAATAGCAGATCAGGAGAAAAGGCCCCTGGGCATCGTAACCAATGTAGACTTCACGCGGAAGGTGATGACCACTGCAATTTCCCGGCACAGTCCCGTGAAGGACATCATGAGCTCACCGGTAATGACCATCGCCAATGGAAGAACTGTTGCAAGCATTATCCTGATCATGATGCGACAAAACCTGCGGCACCTGGTGGTAACAGAGGACGGTACAGCAGAGACAAAGGTGATAGGGGTGGTTTCAGAGAGGGATATTTTGCTCATGCAGGGAAACAACCCTGCGGTTTTGATCAAGCAGATCATGAAAACCAGCGATGAACAGGTATTAGCAAACATACGAGACCGTGCAGGAGACCTGATTCACAACTACCTGAAGCAGGAAATTTCTATTCCCTTCATCGCGGATTTAATGACAGAGATCAACGATGCCTTGATTGAACGCGCCATCGTATTGAGCATCGAAAAACTGGAAGCAGATGGCATGAAGAAGCCCGCCCTGAGGTTTTGTTGGCTTTCACTCGGCAGCGAGGGAAGGGGGGAGCAATTGCTTCGAACAGATCAAGACAACGCCATTCTATACGAAGACCCTCCAGAAGACCAGGCCGAATATGCACGCGATTACTTCCTGAAATTGGGCGAAGAAATAAACCGCTACATGATCGTGTTTGGATATGAAGAATGTCCGGCGGAGATCATGGCTCGTAACCCCAAATGGAACCAGCCGCTGAGTGGATGGAAGAAGCACTTCCTGGACTGGATCAGCGTGCCAGAACCCAAGGCCCTCATGCATGGCACCATTTTCTTCGATTTTCGAGCAGAGTATGGGGACATTTCTCTGGCAGACGAATTGTACGATTTTCTCTTTGACGAAATCAAGCGTCAACCACTCTTCTTCAGCTTATTTGCACAGAACGCCCTGGAAAATCCCCCTCCTTTAAGCTTCTTCAAAAACTTTATTGTTGAACGGGGAGGTAGCCATAAAAATAAGTTTGACATCAAACTTCGGGGGATGATGCCCTTAGCAGATGCAGCCCGGGCACTCACCTTCAAGCATGAGCAGCGTCATATCACCAACACCTTTAAGCGATTCGAAAACCTGGCAGAGCTAGACCCTCCGAATGCCCGTGTCTACAACGAAGCAGCTATGGCCTATGAACTGCTCATGCGGTATCGAGCACTGAATGGATTCGCCAACAACAACTCCGGCCGATACATTGACCCTAAGAAGCTGAATAAGATTGAGCGTCAGACGCTGAAGTACTCTTTCAGCACCATCGAAGATGTGCAATCACTTCTGAAAACGCAGTTTGACCTGACGTTTTTCAGGGGGTGATTTCGATTTACCCGTAGCGAGGACGTTTTACACCCCTCGCTACCTGGGTTGCAGGGTTTAAAACCCTGCGCTACGCATGAGAAAGGTTGGGTATAAAACATGTGTAGCGAGGGTGTTTTGCACCTCTCTACCTCTTATTCTTCGGCATCCACATACCACGGCAGCCCTTCCCGGCCTTGGGCAAGTTTTTCCAGGGTGAGGCATTGGGTGTCCACTACTCGCTGGAGTTCTAACATCGCGGCAAGTGCAACCTGTGAATAATTCTGGGAAGCATTTTGGTACCCGCCTTTTCGAGCGTTCCATAATTGCTTGATGAGCTTCATGCCTCCCTGGCGGGGTTTCAGTACGGTAAAAGCCTTGGCGACATTGCCGGCACCGGCATGGTAAGCGTGTAGGACCAACAACTTAAACCAGGTTTCCTCTTCATCATACGGAATTCGGTAGCGGGCCAGGAGACGTTTCGTTTCTGGAATACAGACTTTTTTGATAAGTCTGGCTGCACCCGCAGCAGCTTTGGGAAGATTGGCACGATCATCGATCCGGGAATTTACCCGAAGGCCATGCTGCCGGGCAACCGCTGGCATCAGTTGGAAAGGTCCATAAGCACCAGCAGGAGAAGCCCGTAAGGTTCCTGGACTTTCTATCAAGAGAATGGCCTGTGCATACCAGGGAGAAACACTTTCTTGTTCAAAGACAGGAATGCTGGCACTAATTTGGGGCAAGACTTTTTCGATCTGGTAGAAGTCCCGCTTGCCAGAGGTCACATAGATCCGGGTGGTTTTTGGCAATCGGTTTAGGGCCCTGGTTTCGATTAGAAACCGCTTTTGTGCCGAGTATCCCAGTTTATCCCATCTTTTGGTCGAAACTTCCATCAGGATTTCCCGAGTCCAGGCCACATTTACCAGGCTGCTATCAGCCCCCATTTGCATGGCACGTTGCCAAAATTTGGGAGCCCTCAGGTTGTACCATCCTTCCGACTGTAATTCTGGGGTGTTTACCACCCGTAGTAGCTGTGAATATTTGGGATGAAGCACCTCCACATAAGGAGAAGCGTTTGAAGAAGATTGTGCAGAGAGAAGGGAAAAACAAAAAAGGCCCATCAGGGCCATGCAGTACGGTCGTAGCATGGACAATTAGGATGAGAAACCAAACTGGTAAAGGAAGTAGTCGGTTGAGAGCCTGATTAGGGAGTTACAGCCCCATCAGGGAATGGTAACATATAAACTGAAAATGATGACGACCTGTTGTGTAACTAAAGGGTAAAAATGAGTACCCGATTTGTGAATCAATAATTACCAGTACAAAAGTGGCCCTATAAAACGAGTTAACATAATCACCTTTTGGTTTCCTCTAACACAGAAAAGCCCGGCTGCACGAGGCAGACCGGACTTGCTTGGGAGATTAAATGGGTGGAAAAGGCACCCCGAGGCTTGATCTATTCAGTAACAACTACTAAATATTTTGAGGCTTTCCAGAACTCGGCAGGATCGGTAATCTCGATGCTGGCGACGGTTTTGTCATCATCCGAATCTGACTTTATCTCATAAGAGTTACTAGGGTGACTGGTCAATATCTTTGCTTTGCGGCTATTTACAGGGATGTACTTTACAGCGCGCACATCAATTTCCTGAAAAACATTTCCGTCAAAATCTCCGCTCAACTTTGAAGCTTTTCCGAGGCCAGCAAATCCGCCATCTTTTGCGATAACGCTGTGGGCCATCAATTCTTTCTTGGTGCCGGTTACAAAAAATCCGGTGTTCAAGGCATCAGTCTGCTGCTCAATTTGCTGATTTTGCAGTTCGATAGACTCTTCCTGAGTGGCAATCCGTGAGGCCTGATTTTCAGTCATGGCTGTCAGGTTACGGGTTACTTGCTCAAGGGTATCTACTTGTACCGTGAGTGTTTTGACGGCAAAATTTGCGGCGACCAATTCCTCTTCCATCTTGGCGATGGCTTCAGTTTTTTCATTCAACTGCCGGCGCAGGTAAGCCACCATATTACGGAGTTCTTTTGACTTTCCTTCAGCTTTATCGGCCTTGGTGGTCAATTCGTCAATGATTTCCCGATTCTGTAACAACAAATCGTTGATGGTTTCGAGATCAGTCTTGATCTGATCACGGGTATTCATTGCTTGTTCAGGATTTTCTGTATTGACTGTCAGGATATTTTCTCGCTGCTTAATGGCATTAAGGTTATCCGAGAACTCATTGAATGAGGTCATAAAATCGCTGATAACAGAATCCTGTGACTGGATTTGACTGGAAAGCTGAGCGTTGGACTCTTCCAGGGCAGCAATTTTATCCTGGTTACAACTGGTCAACATCAGTACGGCGAGAACGCCGGCGGTAAGGCTGAAAAATGCTTTTTTCATGGCAAAAGGTTTATGCTGGTTATTAGTTAATGCGATGGTTTTCATGTCGAAAAATTCTGTGTTTGTTTGTATGTCTTTCATTTGGCAAAGGGAGTGCCGTTAGATTTTTTTTATATAAAGTGCTGATAGTTAAACACTTATTCCTGTACCAAAGTTGGCACATCCTCCCATTTTGAGAAATGCATTCTTGAATTGGGAAAAAACAACCTGTTTAACCCCAAAAACGCTGACAGAAGGCAAACTTCGGTCAGCGTTATTCAGGTGTTGTGCACTTGAGGTTAACCTTTCTTCTCCTTGATATATCGGTAAATGGTGGAAGAACCGATGTCCAGCTTATCTGCTACCAGCTTTACGTTCTGATCATGCTTGCGAAGGAAGTGGTCAATGATATAATCGTTGTATTCCTTCAGGGTCATCTCTTTTGATAGCAAGTCTTGCAAGCTGCCGCTGGTTGAAAAGTTAATTTCCTCAGGGGTAATCTCGTCTTCATTGGCCATCACCGCTGCCAGTTCTACCACCGCCCGAAGCTCACGCACATTGCCAGGGTAGGGGTATCCCAGCAATTTTTTCTGCGCAGCAGAACTCAGGGTGAGGGCAGGCAGGTCATTTTCCTTGCAAAAATTGGAAATGAAATGCTTGGCCAGGAGAATCACGTCTTTCCCCCTTTCCCTCAGCGGAGGCAATTCGAGGGGCAGGCCAAACAAGCGATAGTACAAGTCTTCCCGGAAGTTGCCCTTTTTGACTTCTTCCATCAGGTTTCTATTGGTGGCCACAATGATGCGGCAGGTAAACTTGACGGGTTTATTGCTTCCGATGCGCACAATTTCTCGTTCCTGGAGGGCACGCAATAATTTGGCTTGCATGGTAATGTCCATCTCGCCGATTTCATCTAGAAATAAACTGCCGTTATTGGCTTCTTCAAATTTACCAATCCGCCGATTTGTTGCACCCGTGAATGCCCCCTTTTCATGCCCAAACAATTCACTTTCGACCAGGTCCTTAGGGATGGCTGCCATATTCACCGGCACAAAAGGTCCTTTTCGCAGCTTAGAGTTATAATGAACAGCTTTAGCCACCAATTCCTTTCCAGTTCCGGTCTCCCCAGCGATGGTAACCGTGATATTGGTCCCCACAGCCTTTTCCATTAGCTTGAACATTTTCTTAATCGGAGGGCTTTGGCCCACAATTGTATTTGAGAAGCTGTACTTCTGGGTGACCTCTTCCGTAAGTCTTTCTACCTGTTGCTTCAGGGATGCCTGATTTCGGATGTTTTGAATCACGTTTAGCAGGCGATCCCGGATATCTTTTTGTTTGACCAAGTAATCATACGCCCCCAGTTTCAACAGGCTTACTGCCGTTTCGATACTTTGCTGCTCCGAGATAATGACCACCTCTATGTTCGGATCAAAGTCCTTGATCTTCTTCAAGGCTTCTGACCCCTCCATGTCTGGCAATCGGAAGTCCAGGGTAATTACATCAGGGCGCTTGTGCAGCGCCTGCAAACAGTCCTGAGCTGTTTCAAATTTTTCAATGATATAATCCGGGTTTAGTTCCAGGTTATAGGCCAGTAATTCCCGGTACCATTCGTCGTCTTCGACCACAAAGATGCTGAACTCTTCCTGCATGGGGGCTGTAGAGAGGTTAAGGTGAGCCGAAAGTTAGGAAAATTTAGCCAATGGGGGAGTTGGAAGTTGTAATTGAGGGCGATACTGGAACCGGGGGAAACAGAATTTTGGTAACCAGCCCCGAAAAGCTAGTTCAGTAACTCCACTTCAACCGTAAAAATACCCCACTTCCCTGGTGCTGAAAATCATCTGTTAAGGGATTTTGGCTAAAAAATACCTGGGCAATGAGGTCCAGGTCCCAATTGGTGACAATGGAATAGGTGGCGGACGGAGACGCGATCAGGAGATGATTTTCAGTGGCATAAATAACTGCTCCGCTGATGGAAAGTAGTGGAGTTGCTTGTCCGGAAGCCGTGATAATAAATGACCACGGGGAGGGAAACAGGTTTTTGGGAGAAAGTTCTGTGCCGACCAAACCACCTGCAGCAGTACCCGGTTGAGTGGCTCCACGACTGTTGTACATAGTGGCTGCACTCAGGTAGACCCCCTTGAATAAATAATCGACTGCCATGGATGCATTCACGGTTTGTTGGCTATCTGGCGACTGAGCAGTAGGGATAAACCAGCTGACTTCTCCCTTAAATCCAGCATCTTTTAAATTTCCCGCCCAGCCTAATCCCAGGGTCGCATCGCCACGGTAATAGCCGCTAATGACCTGCCAGTCATAGTTCCAGCGGTTAAAGCCATAATAGGCTGCCGCAACGCTGCGGTTGAGCTGAGTATCAGGCACCACAGCAATCTGTAGGTTCGACATCGGTCCTATGTAGTAAGTCAGCCGGGCCGCATCGCTGCCAGGCCGTTCTTCATAGTCAAAATCCAGATAATTGAAGGCATTGAACAGGTCGTTGGGATTCCATACGGTGTTGATGCCCCAGTTGATGCGCTGCCGGCCCAGGCGTGCCTCCCATTTTTTATGCCGCCACTCCACATAGGCCCGGTCTACGACTGAATGTAACAGGACACTTGACCGGTCCACCCAACGTACGGACAGGTCCACTAAGCCATCGTATTGGTCCACCAATTCAGCGAACTGAGGATTCAGTTTGGTTTCCTCTCCCCAGAAAAGTCGGTTGCGTGCATGAAAGGTGACGGTCCAGTTTTTATGTGGGAAATACTGGAAATTAAACCGGTTGTGCAGGAGGTTATTTGTGAATACTTCATTGATAGGAGGGCCTGTGATGCTCGTGCTAGGGAGGTATTTTACATATCCCCTGACAGCATAGGGTTTTGGCTTCTTGGCTTCCTGGGCAAAACAGATGGTCAATACGCAAAACATCAGCAGGCCCAAAAAGACGGCATGCTTGCTACTTGCGCACATCTGAAACGATTTTGCCATCTTCCAAGGTGATTACTCGCCGCGCTCGGTCTATGACTCGTTGGTCGTGCGTAGAAAACAGGAAGGTCACGCCTTCCTTTTCGTTGAGTTCCGCCATCAGGTCGAGTAGGGTAGTGGTAGAGGCAGAGTCCAGGTTTGCGGTAGGCTCATCAGCCAGGATAAATTGTGGCTTTGGTGCCAAGGCTCGGGCGACTGCCACACGTTGTTGCTGACCTCCGGACATTTTTGCGGGTCGCTTATCCATGATCTCGCCGAGTCCCACTTCTTGTAGCAGCTCTGCGGTACGGGCATCTCTTTCCTGTTGGCTACGTCCTTGTAGGAGCATGGTGAATTCTACATTTTCCCTCGCTGTCAAGACCGGAATCAGGTTATAGGCCTGAAACACAAAGCCAATATGATTCAACCGAAAATCAATCAATTCATTCCCTTTCAACTGCGTCACTTCAGTTCCATCTACCACCACACTCCCTGAAGTCACGGGATCCAAGCCGCCGATCATGTTGAGCAAGGTTGTTTTACCTGAGCCAGAAGGCCCCACCAGTGCAGTGAATTCTCCGGCCTCAATTTCGAGGGTCACGCCCTGAACTGCATGAACAGGAACTGCTCCTTCATAGGTTTTGTGAACATTTGTTGTTTGAATGATAGACATGTCGATTGTGTGTTGACTGTAAAGAATAATAGAAGGGCGAAACCTCTGGGTTGAAAAACTGCAAACCGAAAACTGTGAACTGAGCACTTCCTCACACCGCTCTCATCGCCTCCACAGGATTTAGCTTAATGGCCTTAATGGCAGGATAGATAGAGGCAATTATGGCAGTAATCACCACCATGATAGCTGTTTCGATGTAGTAGGTCGTCTCCAGGCTGGTATATACCCGGTCACTAAAGCCCATGGAAGACAGGCCGTCCGAAACTGCGGAGAGCGAGATGCCCACTTTGCCGAAGAAAGCGATCAACAGCCAGGCTACCCCTAATCCAATGGGGCTACCAATGAGGGTCAGCATGGCGGTTTCCAGCATCACCATGCCAAACAGTCGCTTTCGATTCATGCCAATAGACATCAGCATGCCCAGCTCGCGGCGGCGTTCCAGCACCGCCATCAGCATGGTATTGATGATGCCAAAAGCCAATGCCAAAAGGATCACCCCAATGAAAATGCGCATGCTCACCCCAAATGATTCAGCAATAAGTCGTAGGTCTGGAGATAGTTCCATCCAATCTTCTATTGCCGCTTCAGGAAATTCGGCTGTTAGGTCAGTTTTTACCTGTGGGAGCAGTTCTATGTCCTTCATAAGAATGGCCACTTCATGCAGTTTACCAGCACTTCCCAGCAGGCGGTCTAGGTCATTTAGCCGAACAAACACATGGGCTTCATCATATTTGGGGTTGGTGGTTTGGTAAATACCGTTTACCCGAAATGCCCCTGCGGTGATCTCTCCGTCGGGTCGTTGAAAAGTGAGCACCACTTTTTTTCTCAAGCCTACCTTGAGGCGTTCGGCAGTCTTCTGGCTAATAATAATTGGATTTCGACGCGCGGTGAAATATTCGCCTTCAATGATTCGGTCTCTGAGTTGGGTTACCTCGTGTTCTGCATCGGGCGTTATGCCCCGAATCTGGACGCCCGTATTTCCCTTCGCTGATGCGACCATGCCTCCTACCAACAATCGCCCGGTGGCAGCTTTTACTTGCTGGTTCTGTTTCGCCATCGACAAAACCGAACGGCTCTCCGGGATAAAGTCAGCCACGTCATTGTCAGCTCGGAAGTTTGGATGATGCACCTGTAGATGAGAAACCTGGGTTTCTATGATTTCGCGTGTACGTTGTTCATTCATTCCCCAGGAAAAAGCCAGGAGGAAGGTGCCCGCCATTAATCCCAGGGCAATGGAAGTCATGACGACGGCACTTCGTAGGGGATTTCGCCAGATGTTTCGCCAGGCAATAGTTATCAGCATGGTGTGTTAGGTTTTCGGTTTACAGTTCTCAGTTTACAGTGTTTGGCCTTTGGGCGTGCATTTTTAGGAGGTTCTCACCTTTTTAATCAAAGATTGAAGCATCTTCTGGACTTGCTTAGTTTGTGCGATTAAGTCTGTAACGTCTGTTTGATGAAGCCGCTGAACCAATATCAACTGTGTTTCAACCTCATAAGAAGAGCCTAGGGCATGTTGTAAGTAATTTCTGAACTGCTTGGAAGAATCATACCCGCACCCTTCAGCGATGTTGGAAGGGGTTGAAATTGCAGCTCGACTCAGTTGGGGCTTCAGCACATATTTCTGTTCGCCTGGAAATTCACTGAACTTCCGGTAAATCATCTCTACCAGCTCCATACTTTTTTCCCAAACTATCAGATTTCTAAAATTCTGCATAGTAACCAAAATCTAAATTTCACAGCAAGAATGACTTCGTCCACCTTCAACTGAAAACGGTAAACTGAAAACTGATAACTATCCTCTCATTGCCTGTACCGGCTTAAGCCTACTCACTTTATACAAAGGATAAAGCCCCACTAACAATGATAGCACAAATACAACAGCGGCTTGTGCCAGGAAGATGATGGGATCTGTGGAGGTAGGCAAAACGGCATCCATCCCAAAGGCTTTGTATGCTTCGGCCATTTCGTCCCCCATGTAAATGGGATTTCGGTTGAAGTACCACACCAAGGGAAGGGCCACCACGCTTCCCGCAATCAAGCCAATTAAGGTCATGAAAAAGGTTTCCATTAGCAGGATAAGGCCAAGCTTAAATCGCCTCATGCCCACAGCTACCATGACCCCCAACTCATACTGGCGCTCTGTGGTCATCATGAGCATCGTGCCAAAGAGGCCAAATCCAATGATCAAATAGAGGATGCCAATCGTAACGAAATTACCTCCACGGTCTCCTTCAATGATCTGGACAATTTCGGGCATCATTTGGTCCCAACTCATGACCTCATAAGCCGTTGTGTCAAGCTGGGCACTGAGCTGTTTCACGACTTTTTGGGTGGCGTTGGAATTGTCTAACTGGAGTGCGAGAGAGGTTAAGCGACCTTCAGCCCCATACAATCGCTGCGCTTCTGTCAAGGGAAGGTACACCAGCCGTTGGTTGAGCTCAGGCGAGCCAAATTTCAGGATGCCACGAACGGGATATTTTCCGGCAGCACTCACCGCTCTGTATCCCTGTCCAATGAGCACCAATGTGTCTCCTATTTCGATCTGTAGCTTCTCGGCGAGCCCTGAGGATACTAACACCTCTTTTTGTTCAATTGAAAAATAGGTGCCGGCTTCCAGGTTCTCCTCCAGGTTGGTCAATTGATTTTCCGCTTCCGGATCTGTACCCACCACCATTACCCCTTTGGTCAGTTCTCCTGAAGACGCCAAGGCAAACGATTCCAGCCTAGGAACTGTTCCGACAACTGAAGGCTGGGCCTGAATCAACTCCATTACACTGTCAGAATGCACCATGCTCTTGTCGAACCCCTGCTCTTCCCAGTACCCTTGCTTATGTACCTGCACATAGCCGCTGTAAAAGCCCACCATGTTGTCGATCATTTTTTCATACACCCCTTCCTGTAGGGCACTCATGAACGTGGAGAGCAACACTGCAAAAAATACAGATGCTGCTGTGATAAGCGTGCGGCGGCGGTTTCGCCAGAGGTTACGCCAAGCTAGTTTGAGGAGCATAAAAGTAGGGATGTTAATAGTGGTCAGTTGCCAGTTTTCGGTTTACAGTGAACAGAACTTAGTTCCTCTAGACTGAAAACCGAGAACTGAAAACCGTAAACTAGACTCATCGTATTCGCTTCATCTGCTGAGTGGTAAAAAAATTGTCGCTGATTGGATCGTCGAATTCCATAGACAGGTATTCGAGCACGGTTTTCTGGCCTTCCTCTTCTACCGGAATCATTTCCATGTAGGTGGGGAGCATGCGGTCATCCATTTGCTTGATCTTAGAAGCTTGCATGACATTGATCAGGTAGCCATCCTCATCGTAGAATTCGGACCTGAGTTGAAGCAAATCCTTTTCACTGATCCACATATAGATCTTGCCCCAAACCACCGCAGCTCCCTCATTGGGGATCAATTCAATCTTGTAGCACTTGCGCCCTTCCAGGGTGGTATCTCCCAGTAGGCGATGCGAATAGTCTTTCACCAGGGAAAATTCCCGAACCAGATCTTCATTGGTGAAGTCTGATCCCATCCACGACTGCGCCATGGCAGAAGGGGGAAGCTTCACGCTTCTCTCAATGGTGGGCAGCCAGTTCCACACTTCTTTGTCACGCTTGAGGTAGGCCGTACCTTTGTCGCGGGCAGGAGCAGAAATAAAGATCATGAGTAAATCATCTCCTTTCTGCCAACTGGTCATCTGCATTTCGCGCGACCACTCCGGACGAACAATGGTCATTTTGACGGTGGCCTTGAGGCTTTTGATGCCACGTGCCCGCTCCTCTGACTTTCGGATCATTTCTGTTGGGTCCTGTCCTTGCAGGATCAAAGGAATACATGCGATAAGAATTAAGATGTGTTTCATGGGGGGAAAATTAGGTTGTAGGTACTAGCTATTAGGTGTTAGGGGGAGGTACCAGTTTTCAGTCTTAAGAATGGAATTCTAAGCTTCTGATAACCGTAAACTGTTGAGCGAAGCGAAATCCCGCGACGCGGGGAAAACTGATCACTGAAGACTTCTTAATCAATGTGTTTCATCAGGGAACCAGGTGCGAAAAATCGCTGCTTTGATTCTTTCAAGCGGATAATCGTCTTTCATGACCATGTATTGGACGGCAATGCCATCCATCATGGCCCCAAACATCAGGGCTTCGTCGTCGGTGGCACTGAGGCCCGCTTCTTTCATGAGGGGGCCAAAAATCTCCAAGTTGGCCCCGAATTTCTGACCAACGATGTCTCGTATCTTGGGGGGTAATTGGTCCATTTGCAAAGAAAGGGCTGTCACCAGCTTGAAGCGGTCGCTGTGTAGTTGCAACCATTCAAAGGTTGTCTCGATGATGTGTTTTAGCTTTTCTTTAGGATCTTCTATCGCAAATGCCTGACCAATCAAATGCTCACCCTCCTTCATCAGGTCTTCAATGACTGCCATGAGCAACTCATCCTTGGAAGCAAAATAATTGTAGGGCAACCCTTTGGCTACCCCTGCCTTTTTGGCTACCTGCGCCATTGAGGTGCTGTCAAATCCCTGCCGGGCAAATAGCTCTAATGCCGCCTCTTTGATCTTGGCCTTGGACTTATTGCGGATTTCTTCAAACTGTGCTTCACTTCTTGGAGCCATGACAAAAGTTGTTGTGCTAGAAAAGGGATTTTTAATCTTTTAAATTAAGGAACAATATTTTTGATTGACCATTCATTCAATAATACGGATATAGATTTCAGTTGGTTGTGTAAAAGGGAGAAAATTATTTTGTATCAGGCCTCTACCATAAAACTGCTATCTTAGGATCAAGACATTTTTCTTAAAAGTTAATGCTATGTCTATTGAGCCTTTAGCCCATTACTCCTACGATACCTACCTTCAGCTAGAGCAGGAATCGGACGAAAAATACGAGTACCATGATGGGATGATCACCTGTATGGCGGGAGGTACGCCTAATCATAGCCTTATTGCAGGGAATGCGCTAACGTCTCTCAATTTATATCTGCGTCAAGCACAAAAACCTTGTTCAATTTATATAGGAGATGCAAAAATTCAGATAAAGGCTACCATTCGGAGTTTCTATCCAGATTTATCTGTTATTTGCGGAGATCCAATTTATGGTGAAACAGATCCATTGGCCCTGATCAATCCTATCCTTACAGTGGAAGTGCTGTCGGATAGCACGGTGGCCTTTGATAGAGGAGAAAAGTTTTTTCATTATCGTCAGTTATCCTCGCTAAAGCAGTATGTACTTATCGACCAGAAATCTCCTACAGTAGATACTTTTTTCAGGAAACCAGACGGATCCTGGGAGATTGACATCCAAAAAGGACTTGAAAGTGTCGTATCTTTGAAGGCTCTCGGATGCGAGCTGGAATTGAAAGAGGTGTACTTCCGTGTTCCGGGAATTGATCCTGTAGTTTCTCAACAGTAAATGATGGAAGTCATGTCCATAGACCCATTAGCCAATTACTCCTACGATACCTACCTCCAGCTAGAGCAGGAATCGGACGAAAAGTACGAGTACCATGATGGGATGATCACCAATATGGCGGGGGGAACACCAAATCATGGATTGATTATGATGAACGCAGCTTTTGCTTTAAATAGCGAATTAAAAGACAAATCAAAACCTTGTGTTATATATAGTAGCGAAGTGAAAGTTCGTATAGAATCTTCCAAACGCACCTTCTACCCCGACTTTTCGGTCGTGTGTGGCCCACCAATTTACAGCAAAACTGATCCCCTCGCCATCACAAATCCCATTCTGATAGTAGAAGTCTTATCTGAAAGCAATGTAGGTTTTGATCGGGGAGAAAAATTCACCCACTATCGTCAGCTAACCTCTCTCCAGCAATATGTTCTCATTGACCAAAAAGATACTGTCGTGGACACCTTTTACAGAAATGAAGAGGGTCTTTGGGAAATTGACACCCAAAATGGCTTAGAAGCGGTCGCAACCTTAAAAGCCATTGGGTGTGAGCTGCCCCTCAAAGAAGTATATTATCGCGTACCGGGAATTGATCCGGCAGTTGATGAAAGTTAACCAAATGCGCAATCCAATCCTCACTCTTTTTTCAGCACTTCCCACATCAATTGACTCCCGTTGAGGATGGGAGGATCAAATTCTTGCATGGTTTGCAGGCGCACCCGGTTTCGCTGACGCTTATTATGAATCAGGGCTTTTGTTAACGCTTTGCGTAAGGCGCTGTAAGTCTGTATGAATGTTCGAACTTCTTTGAAATGCTTTCGAAGCGAAGGCAGGGAAAACAGCCTGTTCACCCGGGATACGGTGTCTTGTCCATGCATAATGCTATTTCTCAGCCGTCTGAGGGCATGAATGTCGCGGGTTTTTAGCGGCAGAATGTCATGATCCTGTATCAGGTTGAGCACATCCGGCAG
>JBCDIQ010000087.1:0-16840 GCA_039024295.1 Bacteroidota bacterium
ACAGGGCGATAAATCCCTGCCTATGGAGCGAGTTTACCGCCACATTAGCTGGTCAGGTCCCTATTTACAACCGTATCAAGACTTTACCCTCGATGAGCACCTCAAGCTGCATTTTCGGTTTCGGAAATGCCTGGTGGATGATCCATCGGAGTTGATAAACATCCTTGAACTCGAGCCTCATCGAGACAAAAAGCTACGGTTTTATTCCTCCGGGATGTTACAACGGGTGAAAGTAGGAACGGCACTCTTTACTTCGTCTGATGTTCTTCTGCTGGATGAACCTACGAGCAACATGGATCCTGGGAATGCTTCCAGAATGTTGAACCTCATTGAGCAATATCGAGAGAATCGCTGTTATGTACTGGCTTCGAATATGCCTCGGGAGTATGAAGGCTTTGAGCAAAAGCTTCAACTTGGCTGAGTACCTGCTTGGTGAAAGAGATTCTTTGAGTCCCAGTCTCCTGTAAAGGTGATTGCCCTATCCCCAGGATCAATAACATCAGCAAAAAGATCAAAAGGGTTTTGTGAAAGTAACTCATAGGAGTTAATCATATTTCCCTAAAAATTATGGTCAGCTGGAATCCCCGATTGTTAACATTGGAATCAAACGAGGAATGGAGGAATCCATTGGTTAGTTGGCGTTCATAAACGGAAAAACCTTAAGCTAGGATTGGGCTAACTTACGGTTATGAGGTTAGAATTTGAGGATGGTTACAACTTCTCCTTGATCTTTTCAAGTAGCTCAAGGGTTGGTGCTGGGTCTTCCCTTTCTTTATATGCCAGGTTGACAGCTTTATTGGCCACTTTATATGCATCCTGGTAACGCCCTGATTTAAACAGCAAGGCTGCGTAGGTGTCGTTGTACTGGTATATGTTTTTGATGGCAATGGCTTGTCTGGACCATTCGGTAGCCTGAGCTAACTGTTCTTCGTCGGTAACCCAGAGGAAAAACGTCCATGCGGCATCATTAAGCTCTGTTGGATCTGTGACATTGAAGTCATCAAAGTATTCTATGGCAAAACGAGCATATCCCACCCAATCTTTTTTTGCTTCTGCATAGGTCATCCGAAGCCTTGATGCTGTTTGCCCTTTATCCTTGATCTGATCTGAAGCAATCTGGTAAAGATTTCTATATACCTGTGGCTGATTGGTCAGGGCAGCCTTGATGGTATTTCTCCTTAAGACTTCATTGATCTTGGCATCTACGGGTTTCTCCCCCGCTATTTTGACAAATTTCTTCCGCTTTTTTAGCAGCAAGGAGAATTCCCTGCTTGTTGCATCAGTGGAAAGGAGCTGAATCGCTTGCCAGCCTTTCTTGCTTCGTAGTTCCTTGTCCGATTGTGTTGAGAAGTACTGCGTGGCAGCGATTCGATAATCATCACCATTTTCTTTCTGTTGGGTGGCATAGGCCAGCAAAAACTCGGGTTCCCTGTTTCCGGCTTGGTATTCGGTCTCCAGGTTCAATCGATTTTTAGCAGGACTCAGGGCTGTTTTACCTTCGAACAGGAAGTCAGCAGGGGGTTTGTAGCCTACCGCTTGGTGGACGAGGTCACCTTGGTAATTCACAAACAACAATGTCGGATAAGCACGTACCGAATATTTGCCGGCCAGTCCTGGGCCTTCTCCCTTTTCCATGTCAACCTTATAGTTGATAAAGTTTTCGTTGAAAAATTTCCCAACCTCTTGATGGGTAAAAGTATTCCGGGCCATCATTTTACAGGGCCCGCACCAAGTGGTGTAAGCATCTACAAAGACCAGCTTCCGTTCCTTTTTGGCTTCCTGAAGTACCTCTTCCCAGGAACCCTGAAAAAAGGTCATCCCTTGTGCACTTAGCAGTACAGGTAGGCTAACAACCAGGGAAAAGAACAAGGATTTAAAATGCATTGTTGGGTTCATGTTATTGGAGGATTAATCTTGCACATTCAAAGATACTGTATTTTGGGGGATAGGGTTTGTCAAAAAATCGATGATTCAGCAAGGAGGACAAGAGGAGGTGTTTAAAGAGGAACCTTGAAACGGATGATTTTAGCAATCAATTCCCGGTGCAGAATATGGGAATATAACGCAAGGTTATCCATATCCTTACAGCTACCCTTCTGAATTGCCTAAAAAAATGTATGCGAATCCCCTACCTTTACTCCCAATGCGACAATCTGTACGCATAAGGTGGGTATTGGGTGTATTGCTTGTGAGCTTGCAGTTCCTGCAAGGACAAGGGATAACCTGGCGGTCGGACACATTGAAGTATGTACCGGGGGATACCCTCACGGTAAGGGAAGGATTTATGGCCCCCTTTTCGGAGGTGATTAAGTGGAACGAAGTACAGATTGATAGCAGCCGCTACGCGGTAAATTACCAGCTTGGGAAGGTTTGGATTCGCCCCCCTTTTCCTGCTGCAGGAAGAGTCGTTGTCAACTATCGATACTTTCAGCGGCAGCCTCGTGCTTCTGTTTTTTTGCGTCGTTTTAAGGTCACTCGGGATACGACGAGAGAGGCAGAAGTGGTAGACGTTTTTCTGGAAGATGATGCAGGGGTTCCTTCCTGGTTGGAGGACGGTTCGCGGATTAATAAAACAGGGAGCATTTCCCGTGGCATCACTGTTGGGAACAACCAGGGCCTCACTGTCAACAGCGGCCTTCGCTTGCAGATGGAAGGCGACTTGGGGGGCGGCCTGAAGATTGTTGGGGCTTTGACGGATGAAAATATTCCCCTACAGCCAGAAGGGACAACCCAGCAGCTTTCGGACCTTGACCGAATATTTGTCAAGCTGATAAAAGACCCATACAGTATAACCCTGGGAGATTTTGAAGTAACCCGAAAAGGTAGTCGGTTTGCGAATTTATACCGAAATGTCCAAGGGTTACAGTTTGCCTACCAAAACAAGGAAACACAAGCTGCCATAAGTGGAGCGGTTGCCAAAGGGAAATTTCATACCAATAGCATCCAAGGGATTGAAGGCGTCTCTGGACCGTACCGGCTGGAAGGGCGAAATGGAGAACGATTTTTCATTGTGTTGGCAGGAAGTGAAGTGGTTTACTTAAATGGGAAACGTATGGTAAGGGGCGAAAACCAGGATTATGTCATTAATTATAATACCGCTGAACTATTCTTCACCCCCAGAAATGTCATCACCAGTGTTACCCGTATCGTCGTAGATTTCGAGTATACTGACCAAAACTTCAGCCGATCCCTGGTGGTGGGGCAAGGCAGCCATCAGTTGCTTGACGGAAAGCTTCGGTTGCAGGCTTCCTATGCACGAGATGCAGATAACCCCAATGCGCCTTTTGGCAATGAGGAGATATTTGGGTTGGTGCGGGACAGCCTGGCGTTAGTAGGAGATGCAAATGGGCAAGCCACTACCTCTGGAATTGCTGAGGTAGGGTACAATCCGGATGAGTTGCGCTATGAACGAGGGGACACGGTAATAGGTACGCGAGCCTATGAGCGGTACATGGTTTCTGATAATCCTGAGCTGGCGGTCTATTCCATTTTCTTCAGCCTGGTAGGACAGGGGCAAGGCAATTATGTGAGAGACCAATCAGGCAGCAACCAAAATGTGTTTCGATGGGTTGCCCCTGACAGCCTTACGGGGCAGCCAAGGGGAGATTACGCGCCCATTCGCTCATGGGTATTGCCAAGACTCTTGCAGGTAGCAGATATCCAGGCCCAGTACCAGATTGGAGAGCATCTGGAAGCCTTTTCCGAATCGGCCATCAGCATAGATGATCGAAATAGACTCTCCGCCCTTGGAGACGAAGACAACCAGGACGTAGCACAATTAACAGGTATCAGGCTTAAGAGGCTGTCACTCGGAGATTCCCTTAAGCTGGATTGGGAGGTGAGCCACCAGTATATTGGTGAACGGTATACCAACCTTGACCGGATCTATCGTGCAGAGTACAATCGAGTGTGGGATTTGTCAGGCGTTGATCAACGTGCCAATGAGCATATCGGTAGCAGTAAAGTCCGGCTGAACTATAGAGATAACCTTCAGTTGGAAGCGGAAACGGGTTTGAGGAATATTGGAGAAGGAAGAAATGCCATTAGGCAGGCCTATACCCTTCGCAGTCAATTGCCCAAAATGCTACAGGGCGAATACACCCTGACCCATATCCAAAATCGCGATGATAGCCTAGGACGCCGCACCAGGTGGCTCCGCCAGGAAGGGGATATTTTTGTTCCCATAGGTAAAAACCTTCGACTAGGTACGGAGCTATGGTTAGAAGACCGCGATGAATGGCAAACCGACTCCACAACGGAGGGGAGTTTTGCTTTTACAGATGTCACACCTTATCTGCGAACAGTGGAAGGAAGAAAATTCCAGCTGGATGCTTCCTGGAATTATCGCCAGGAACAGGCCTTCAGAAATGGACAGGAACGTGAAAAGCTTCGTGCCTGGACCGCATTTAGCCGCATGACCTACCAGCCGAGTTCGATCCTACGCTTACAGCAAACCACTTCCTTCAGGCATGTTGAAGTACCGGATAGCCTCTTTATAACGCCTCAGCTACAAAGAGCCAGGATTTTGAATACCAATTGGCAGGGACGCCTGCAGCCTAAGAAAAGGTTCTTTTTGGTCAACCTGCTTTATGAACTGACCACGGAGCAACTTGCCCGGAGGGAAGTCCGCTTTGTAGAGGTTAATCCAGGGCAAGGTCAATATGTCTGGTTGGACTCCCTGTTCAACAATGACGGCCAGCAGCAGGTCAACGAATTTGAAATAGCCCTGAACCCCTTGGTGGCAAACTACATCCGCGTGGTCCAGCCTACCCAAGAGTTATTCCCTACCAACCGTTTGGGGCTTTCTGGTAATGTTCGTTTTGATTTCCAACGGTTAATAGGTCGGGACCAAGGACAATGGTGGCAGAAAGCTGTCCGAGCATTGGGAAGTAATACAACCTTTAGGTTGGTGCAGAATAAGCCTCGTACAAATGAATTTTCAGATTTTCTGGTCAGTTTAGGGGGTATTTTTTCTGATAGCAGTATCCTGGATGCAAATACCAATTTCAGGCAAGATTTCACCTTCTTTCAAAATAACCCCAAAGGAGATTTTCGATTCTCTTACCAGGAAAATCAGAACCTGCAATTCTTGGCTACCGGAGATGAACTGCGAAGATTTTGGTTTTGGGCTGCTGCCCAACGTTTCAACCTCAGCTCTTCTAAGAGCATAGAAGCGGAAACACGAATCGGACAAAAAAGAACTGAAGCGGATAACTTTGATACCCGGAACTTTTTCATTCAATTTTTAGAATTAAATCCACAGGTCAACATCCAGTTTAACCGTAAGTTTCGCCTATCTACCGGATATGAGTTCATCAGAAGGAATAATTCAGATATAAATGGAGAGCAAAATGCACGAGTGTTGATCCATAAATGGGTAACTGACGCTAAGTTGACCCTTAAGGGAAGGAATAATGTGTTTACAAAGTTCGAACTTATCACCATGGACCAGGATGGAACAGCTGGTTTCTCGGCCGACTATGAGCTCCAGGAAGGCTTCAGGCCAGGACTAAATGGTATCTGGCAAGCATTTATTACCTATTATATATTAAAAAACATTGAGTTAAACGTAACCTATGATGGCCGTGCATCTCCTGATATCCCAGTTATCCACACGGGTCGTCTTCAGGTTCGCGCATTCTTTTGAGGGAATTTTTGCAGATTTCTTACGGAGGGTTATCCACATCTGGCTTTCATCAGATAAATTGCTTTTCTTGCATAAGTCAGTAGTATAACAGTGAGGCGATCTTTTTCTATTGAGCGCTATACTGTTTTTTTATTGGTTAATCCCTCTTATTGAAATAAATTCTGTGTAGTTCTACAAGTCTTTACTTGGGGGATTGACTCCGTTTGTCGTGATTTGAAAGTCATTTATCGAATAGAAGGCCTCTAGATGTAACAAGGTTTGTATATTGCGAATGTTAGTAAGAAACAAAAAATTGCTTGTCTATTTCTAGTTTCTGAATGTTCTTGCACAAAAGTAATTTTTCGAAGACGTTTGCGTATTTATAAAATAGGTAGAACGTTTAATGAAAATTGCTTAATCATTTTGGTTAATTTTCTGAAAGTTTTCAATAAGTTAACTTTATTGTTTTACTTTTGCCTTATAAGCCCGGTTATATGCAAAGCGTCTTGACCCTACTTGGAGCCACAGTCTTTTCCTACCTTCTGAACCATATTCTGCTCAAGTTTTCTCGCAATTTTGGAGTTGGCAGTAGGAAATCTCAGAATTTAGTTCGATGGGCCAGTACTTCCAAACCTACCACAGGTGGTATTTCCTTTTACATTACTTTTTTGGTTGCCACTATCTTCTTATTAATTACCCAACCAGATTTACTTACTTCAGCTAACCGGTTTCTTGCCCTGTTTCTTTCCGCAACATTGGCCTTCCTTATTGGATTTGCTGATGATGCCTATGGAACAGAACCTGCGCTGAAATTTGCAGGGCAAGTCTTATGTGGGGTTATATTGATTGCATTTGATATTCACATTCATTTCTTCGACATATGGGCATTGGATGCCTTGCTCACTGTCTTTTGGGTGGTCGGGATTATGAACAGTGTCAACATGCTTGACAATATGGATGCAGTCACAGCAACAATTGCCCTTTCTATCATAGCAGTTTCTCTTTCAATGGTGATCATCACTGAGGGCATCAATAACCTCTTCTTTATTCTAGTTGCCATCGCTGGTGCGTTCATCGGATTTTTGTTCCTTAACTGGAGACCCGCGAAAATTTACATGGGGGATACGGGTTCGATGTTTATCGGGATGGTATTGGCCTTCACAGGGATTCTATTCTTCTGGAACATTGAGACTACCCCTGACAATATATCATATGTACGTAGGTTGCTGATTCCAGTCCTCGTCTTTATTGCCCCTATTATGGATACCTCTTTTGTGACAGTTGCTCGACTGGCACGTGGAAGCTCACCTTTCGTTGGAGGTAAGGATCACCTAACCCATCATTTGGTGCACATTGGTATTCCGCAGAGCCTGGTACCGGTAGCTCTTGGTTTAGTTACCGTCATTTCCGGCTCGCTTGCTCTGTTTGCCTTTATGATGATCCCAGAGTGGAGCCCGCTCTATTCATTCCTGATGGTGATTTACCCCGTATGTCTGGTAGGCTTCTTTGTTATGCTCTACCTTCGAGGTAAGCGAATCGGTCAGATTAAAGATCTGTTAGCAGAGCGCGAACGGATTCGTTCAGAGCGCAGCCTTTCCCACCAGGAAGCAGAAGTAGCCATGTCCATGGTGACTGAGTAAAGCGCGTCTATGGGACGCATTTGCATCGTAAGCGCATTTGATCCGCTTCCCGGGGAAGATAGGCCCCTCATTCGCTACCCCGTATTAGCGGATTGCCTTTCAAAGGCTGGGCATCAAGTCAAGTACTTGACCACCAACTTCAACCATTTTGAAAAAGAGATACGCAAAGCTCACTCCTCAGTGGGCTTTGAGCTTTTTCAGGTTCCAGTACCTGCGTACAGGCACAACGTTGGCATGGCACGTTTGTGGAGTCACAGACGGTTTGCAAAAGGGGTTATTCAAATGCTTCATAGGTTCCAAGAACCACCTGATTTAATTTTAAGTGCCTACCCGCCGATCTTGGTAAATACCCTTTTGGGGGATTGGGCACGGGAAGTTGACTGCCTATTCTGGTTGGATGTTCAGGATGATTGGCCTGAAGCTTTCCTGGCACGATTGCCTCAGCTTCCCTTTGTGCGATCATTTCTTGGGCCTATTTATGATTTACAAAAGAAGAGCGTCCAACAGGCAGATGCGATTTCTGCCGTGAGCAGAGATTACTTTGCCTTATTGGAAAGGCGTTTTGGCAAACAGGTAATGCCTGAGAAACAATTTGTATTTCCCCTGGGGCAGCCAACCCCTAAGATTGCTGAAAAGGAACTTCTGAAAGCTGCCGAATTGTTTCCTGATTTCCCTTCCAGAAAAATAGCCGTTTACGTAGGAACCAGTTCACGTATCCCATTTGTGGAGGAAATCCTTCAGTATCCGGATCAGGTCCCTGGAAATTTGGGACTTGTCCTGGTTCTGGCACACCCTAGGTTTGAAAAATGGCAGGGACTACAACATCCCAATGTGAAGGTGTTAGGGTTTCAGGATTCAGACAGCCTGAGTCGCATCCTGTATCGGGCTGATATTGGTCTTATGCTTTCCGATCCCCTCCTTCAGACCCGGCTGCCAAACAAGGTTCAATTGTACTGGATGCACGGCTTATCCGTGGTCAGCAATTTACCCGGAAGCGAACTAGCAGAGTTGATCAAGCAGTCAGCATCTGGGGTGACCTTCTCCGGGGATATAGGTCAGCTTTGGGGAGCTTGCCACTCCATTGATAAAAAACTGGCAACAAATTCTCGTAGCCGGCTCAAAAAATGGGCAAATACCCAATTTTCCCAAAGGGCTATTTATCAGGCTTTTGCTCAAAAAATTAGTGATCTTGTAGGCTAAAAACCAAAAAAATTAGACTTTTTATCATTTGAGGTTGATTTTTGTCTATTTAATTTAGTAATTTAGCTAAAGAATTGGGAGTTGGTGACTCTCAAACTAACCTGCCAAATTACTTATGTGATGAAGTCTCCATTGAAAAGATCTATGGCTGTAGGAGCACAGCCTAACATGTTGGCCCCTCCTATTCGTGGAGGAGAATTGAGGTTGAATGCACGAAACATCAGCATTTTTACCAGTGTCGTGATCCTGAGTAATTTTTTGACCTTTACCTTGCTAAAAACAGATATCGGCAGTGTAAAGCCTGCCCCTGAAATTCAGAAGTCTTCCCTTTACCTGATGGACAAAGCCAGTAGGTTTGTATTTGATACAGAAGGGTTCGAAAAGGGGGTTAGGGATGTAAGTCAGAAATTGAGTATCCCGCCTGAGTGGTTAATGGCTGTGATGTATGCAGAGTCCAGGTTTGATGCTTCTGCGCTCAACCATCGAGGAAGTGGTGCAACTGGCCTCATTCAGTTCATGCCCCTTACAGCTGGAGAGTTGAATACCACAGTAGAAGCTATCCGTTTAATGGACCATGTCGATCAGCTTCAGTTGGTTTATCTGTACCTGAATCAAGTCAGAAGGCGTTATGGGGAATTTAAGAGCCTTACTGAGTTATACCTGGGGATTCTTTATCCCAAAGCCTTGGACCAGGACTACTGCTACACCATGTATGCAAAGCCTTCCAAGATGTATAGGCAGAACATTGGGCTGGATGAGAACAAGGATGGAGTTGTGACTGTCAGCGACATTGATAAGCGCATGCAACGGATTTTTCCTACAGCATATCTGGCTGGCTCCGTTTCTGGAAATGAAGAGGAAGGGTTTATTCCCAGGTGGTTTTCAGAGGAATATGAGTAATAGCCTATAGGTAGTAGCTGATAGGTAATTGATTGGAAGTCAGGTGCTTCGTATCTAACCTAAAACCTAAAACCTAAAACCTAAAACCTAAAACCTAAAACCTAAAACCTAAAACCTAAAACCTAAAACCTAAAACCAGTATAAAAACTCTCGTGTATCGGTTCCGTTCTTTTTCTAAGTCAAAGAGGCTGCCCCATTCCGGTGACAGCCTCTTTTAATATGCTATTCAAATTATTGGGATTACCCCAAGTAGGCTTTCAAGCCTTTGCTTCTGGAAGTGTGGCGGAGGCGGCGAATGGCCTTTTCCTTGATCTGGCGTACCCGCTCACGGGTAAGGTCAAATTGCTCACCGATTTCCTCAAGGGTAAGAGAGTGCTCTACCCCAATGCCAAAGTACAAGCGGATGACCTCTGCTTCCCGCTGGGTAAGGGTGCTGAGGGCACGTCCTACCTCCTTGCTGAGACTTTCATTGATCAGCTCATTATCAGGATCAGGTTCAGCATCATTTTCAAGTACGTCCAACAGGCGGTTTTCTTCCCCTTGTACGAAAGGCGCATCCACTGAGACATGACGACCGGAAATCTTCAAGGTGTCTGAGATCTCATCTTCACTCATGTTCTCAAGTACCTCGGAAATCTCCTGTGGAGAAGGCTCACGTTCGAACTCTTGTTCAAGCTTGGAGAATGCTTTTCCAATTTTATTCAGAGCACCTACCCTGTTCAAGGGGAGTCGCACAATTCTGGACTGTTCTGCCAGAGCCTGAAGGATGCTTTGTCGAATCCACCATACTGCGTATGAAATGAATTTGAATCCTCGGGTTTCATCAAAACGTTTCGCTGCTTTGATCAGGCCCAGGTTACCTTCGTTGATCAGGTCACCAAGTGATAGTCCTTGGTTCTGGTATTGTTTTGCCACAGAAACAACAAAACGAAGGTTAGCCTTGGTAAGCTTTTCCAATGCTAATTGATCGTTCTGTTTAATGCGGCGCGCCAGATCTACTTCTTCATCGGGTGTGAGGAGCTCAACCTTGCCAATCTCTTGAAGATATTTATCGAGGGATTGAGACTCACGATTGGTTATTTGCTTGCTTATCTTAAGCTGTCTCATGTAGCATGCAGTAAGGTTAGGTCAGACCAAAATAGGTTGCGGCCAACTATGTCAATAACTAATTTGCAAAACTATATAATACGTGTAGAACATGCAAATAGTTGTTTCTGGTTGTCCATTATCTATTGGTATACTTAACTGATAATAAGTTAGTTGAAATGATATTCAGTTAATACACCTTAAAAAAGCCAAAAAGTTTCAATTTCAGGCTGCTAATATGACAAATATCCTACCTGTTCGTCACCATTAACAGACAAAATATAGGGAAAAATAACTCTGTAAGGCTAGTGATGGTTGGGCGGTGAATTAAAATGCCATAAGTTTACAGCATGATCAAGCAATTGGGCAGGCTCTACCAAAAATGGTGGTTTTGGCCACTGGTTTGCGTAGGATTGGCACTTCCAGCCTATCTGATCAATCTTGGTCTCCAAACCTTGCTTGCAGACGAACCCATCAGGGCGTTGGTAGCTCTGGAGATGATTCTGCAGAAGAACTACTGGGTTTCCACCACTTTTGGGGAATATTATTACAATAAACCTCCTTTATATCCCTGGATACTTGCTGTGCTGTTTCAGCTTACCGGTGATTATTCAGAGTGGATGATCCGGCTGCCATCAGTGGTACCGCTTTTTGGATTTTGCCTGACGATTTACTGGGCTGTCAAACGTTACCTCAACCAGCCTACTGCCATCCTAAGTGCATTCATAGGACTTACCTATGGGAGGATGCTAATCTATTCATCCTTTTTAGGCCATATAGATATTCTGTACTCTTGGCTCACGTTTGTAGGGTTTCTTTGGCTGTATGAGCAGTTCAATAAGCAAAACTGGTTGGCTTTATTTATTGGGACCTATCTGGTAACTGCTGCGGGGTTCATGATGAAAGGACTGCCTTCCCTTGTATTTCAGGGCCTAACATTGCTTGCCTGGTTCAGCTATCAAAGAGAATTTCGACGTCTATTTTCTTGGCAGCACGTGGCTGGAGGATTGTTATTATTGGGCATTGTAGGGGGCTATTTTTGGAAATACAGCCAGTATAATGATCTGGAAAGCTATTTTCTACGTCTTTGGACGGAATCAAGCAGTCGTACGGTAGCAGAAAAATCATGGTTGGAGAGTATCTCTCACATTGTCGCATTTCCTTTTGATCAGTGGATACATCTGGCCCCCTGGTCCCTTCTTGTGGTTTATGTATACTCGAAGCGGGTCAGAAGACTTATTTGGGAGCAGCCTTTTCTTAAGTTTGGGTTAATTGTTCTTGCTGCAAACACTTGGATTTATTGGCTATCCCCTGATACCAGGCCTCGCTATTTGTTCATGCTGTACCCTTTCATTGGGATGGTTTTGGGCTATACCTACCTTGAAGGAAAGGAAAAATTGCCCATTCTTAATAAGTGGGTAGAAGGTCTTTTAGGGGTAGTCGCCGGGGCAATGATTTTTGTATTGCCCATCGCACCATTTATTGAGTATGTTAGAGATGAACCCCTAATTTGGGTGAAGACAGGGGTACTCCTATTGGGATTTCTGCTGTGTATTTGGGCATATATAAAAACGGTGGAGAAAAGGATGCTAATCTTCACGGCAATGCTCTTGCTCATGCGCATAGGGTTTGATTGGTTTGTCATCCCTCACCGGTACCAAACAAGTCCAAGGACAGAAGCCAAAATGGTAACGGAGGAAATTAATCGAATCACCTGGGAGGCTCCCTTGTACTTCGATATGTGTGCCCCATACAATGAAGAGGTAGGTTACTACCTTACTTTGGGACGAAAACAAGTGGTACATAGAGACAGCGAAGACCATGATGGGGCTTTCTATATATACCGTGATAATACCCCCGTTTCCCTTCCTCACCAGGTTTATTTCAGATTCACGACCAGATTTCAGAATACAAGGCTAAAAGTGATTAAATTTGCAGACAAGTATTGATTCAAACACAACCCGGAAAATCATGAAGAAGCTGTCTCTGGTGGTTCCAGTGATGAATGAAGAGGAGAGTGTAGAGCCCTTATTGGCCCAGATACATAATGCTCTGACCGATATGCCTAACGAGTACGAAGTGATCTTGGTAGATGATGGAAGTACGGATAGAACGGTAAAGAAAGTGCTTGAGCATGCAACGCCTGAGGTGAAATTGGTGGAGTTTCGTATGAATTACGGTCAAAGCACTGCCATGGCTGCAGGTATTGACCATGCAACCGGTGATTACATCATTACCCTTGATGGAGACTTGCAAAATGATCCAGCAGATATTCCTGAAATGGTGAAAGTGCTTGAGGAGGGAGATTGGGACATGGTAGCCGGTAATCGGGCCAATCGTCAGGATGGATTTATCTTGCGAAAGCTGCCCAGTAAAATTGCCAATTCCATGATCCGACGCCTTACCGGGGTTTATATCAAGGATTATGGCTGTACCTTAAAAGTGATTCGAAGCGAAATCGCAAAAAATCTTGGCCTATATGGAGAATTGCACAGATTTATCCCTGTTTTGGCAAAACTTCAAGGCGCACGCATCACGCAAATGGATGTGCGACATCATGCCCGTCAGTTTGGGGTGTCCAAGTATGGCATCGGCAGGACCTTCAAGGTGATCAGCGACCTGATCCTGGTGTTATTCTTCCAAAAATACCTCCAGAAACCCATGCATATCTTCGGTATTGGCGGATTCATTGCCTTTATTCTTGGGGTATTTATCAATCTCTACCTGTTAGTCTTAAAGCTGTTAGGAGGAGACATTTGGGGAAAACCCGTTCTTCTCTTAGGGATGATGCTTACCATCGGGGGGATCCAACTGATCACCATCGGCCTGGTTACGGAGGTGCTTGTTCGTACTTACTATGAATCGCAGAACAAAAAGGCTTACGAGGTGCGAAACCTATATGTGGGACCCCAGCCTGGGATGACCCCTAAAGGGGCCACTGAAGATTTGGTGCCTGGGCTTTAAGGCCAACATTTATTCTTCAAGCATGCTCTCAGCTAGGGCTTTTTCCTGACCTGAAAGCCCGTCCTGTAAAGCCGTTTCAAGGCTTTCTTTGGCCTCTGCTTCATTGCCGATTTCACGGAGAATCAATCCCCTGTAATAGTGGGCCAGGGGATTTGGTCCATCAAACTGGAGCGCTTCCATGCACGCCGAGAGTGCAGGGCCATACTCGCCTGCCTTGTAGCAAGTATAAACAGATGCATTTATTGCTTTCATCTGGAAGGTAGGATTGTTGTTGTGTTGGCTGGCAATCTGATAGAGCTTTCTTGCGTTTTCAACGTGTCCAAGCTTTCCCATGGTCCATGCTTGGTAAAAGTACAAATAAGGATTGTTGGGTTGGTTTGGGCGCAGGTGCTCCAGGCCAGCCAGGAAAGCCTTTAAATCTCGGTTACCCATTGGGATGCGAAGCAAATGCAGGCTCTCGGGAGCGGAGAAATCTGGGTACATGCGCATGACCCAATTGAAATCGTCTGCAGCCTTTGCCGTATGATTTATTCTCAACCGAAGTAAGGCCCGCGTGAGGTACATTCTGGGAAGCTCCTGCTCGTTGTCTGTGCTGCCAATTGTATGAACCAGTGTAATCGCCTGACTCAAATCATGGTGGGCTTCCTCCCAATTGCGCATCCTGCTGGCAACCTTGCTCCGGTAGGAAAAGCTGCGCAAGCGGATGTCAGTGGCCTTTTTCTTTTTGGAGGTCAGCTCAATAACCCTGTCAAAAAACGCCTTGGCGGTATGTAGGGCTCCTTTCTCATAATACTCAACCCCATCTCGATACAGCTGGTGATAGTCCTTTGATGCTTTCTCATGAATGTTGATCAATTTGAAATAAAATGGCACATTCACCCAGAAGGAAACATGTTCCTGGCCTTTTACGGCTGGACTGAACTGTAGGCTGTTTATGTGGGGCTCAACTGCCTGGCGAAGCAAGGGGTGATCAGCTCTGGTGATTTTATGCTGCTGGTAATTTCCTTCCTGATCAACCAGCACCCTGCAGAGTATGGTTCCTTCGATTCCAGACTGTTGGGCAGAGACTGGATAGCCTATCTGGTCGCGAATTTCCTGAAGGTTGATGGCTTCAGGTTCTTGTTCTACATAAATATATTCATGGATACCGGGAGCAAAAGATTGTTGCGCATGAACGAGAAGACTTGCAAGGCAGAGGATAAAAGATAGAAACGGATGTGATATTTTCATGACGAAGACTATTTGAGGCTGTAAATAATATCTTAATTTATGGAGAAATTTCGTCGTTCGAAATACATTGAAAGGCTGCCGGTAGGAATTGTAGGAGTGCGTTTTCTCAAAAGCTGATGAGGTGATGTAATAATTATTTGATCAAATAATCGGCTTCACCGCTTCTGAGTATTTCCTTCGACAATGGGGGCAATGGACGGGTGAAATTTGTAGGAAAGATCGAGTCGGGAATCAGCTGAATAATTTCTACCACCTAAGGGTATTTAATAAGACAGAAATCCGCCTGCCGTGTTCTAGATTTAGAGAAAATATGTAATTTGCAGGGGCAAAGACTATCGTATCCATGAGAGAAATTCAATTTCGAGAAGCGTTGCGTGAAGCAATGAGCGAAGAAATGCGCCGCGATGAGCGGGTATACCTGATGGGAGAAGAGGTGGCCGAGTATAATGGTGCCTACAAAGTCAGTCAGGGAATGCTGGACGAATTTGGCCCCAAACGAGTAATTGATACCCCAATTGCTGAGTTGGGCTTTGCTGGAATTGGGGTAGGTTCTGCCATGATGGGGCTTCGGCCGATTGTGGAGTTTATGACCTTCAACTTTTCATTGGTAGCCATCGACCAGGTAATCAATAATGCCGCCAAGATGCTCCAGATGAGTGGAGGCCAATACAGTGTACCCATCGTATTCCGTGGGCCTTCAGGCTCGGCAGGTCAATTGGCTGCTACCCACTCTCAAAGTTTTGAGGCTTGGTATAGCAGTACCCCAGGCCTGAAAGTTGTGTCAGCAGCAACTCCTGCCGATGGTAAAGGACTGCTTAAATCTGCGATTCGTGATCCGAATCCTGTTTTGGTGATGGAATCTGAGCAGATGTACGGCATGAAAGGGGAGGTACCAGAAGGTGAAGACTTTTTGATTCCTCTTGGCACTGCTGATGTCAAGCGTCCTGGATCTGATGTTACTGTCCTCTCTTATGGAAAAATGGTACACCGCTGCCTCGAAACTGCAGAAGAACTTGCCAAGGATGGCATAGAGGTAGAGGTGATCGATGTGCGTTCCCTTCGTCCGATTGACTACGATACGCTGATTGCTTCTGTGAAAAAGACCAATCGTTGTGTAGTGGTGGAGGAAGCACCTCCACTGGCTTCTATGTCTACAGAGATGGCGTATATGCTCCAGCGTAAGGCATTTGACTACCTGGATGCACCCATTGTTCGGGTGACGGGTCGTGATACACCTATAGCTTATTCTCCCATTTTTGTAGAAGAATATTTGCCCAACGCACGACGAATCACCGAGGCAATCAATCAAGTATTATACAGATAGTTATCAGGGTTCAGTTCTCAGTTTACAGTTAGTTGTGTTTGCCACCCTATCCTACCGAGAACTGAAAACCGCAAGCTGGCAACTTCTTGCGTTTTTTTGACAAAATAGTTGGTGCATTCGTGGCTTCGTACTACCTTTGCACAACTCGAAAAGGAGAGGTGGGTGAGTGGCTTAAACCAGTAGTTTGCTAAACTGCCGTACCCCTACCGGGTACCGCGGGTTCGAATCCCGCCCTCTCCGCCACTTGTCAGCTTTGTGCTGGCATTTTTGTTCTTACAGTTAGAAATAATCGAGGTGTGGCGCAGTCCGGTTAGCGCACCTGCTTTGGGAGCAGGGGGTCGCAGGTTCGAATCCTGCCACCTCGACAACTTCAGAGAGTTAGATACTTGAATCCACTCTCTATTTTTAGCTCTTTTTGGTCTCATAGCTCAACTGGATAGAGCAGCTGCCTTTAAGTTTGTAATTAGGAGCCTTTGCGGGGAAACAGAAACCCGTAAAGTGGACAGCACTGTATCGGTGAAGGCTACGTTCGTAAGAATATGCTAATACCGAGGAAACTTCTTATCAATCTCTACAAGATTGATCCAGGCATTTCAAAGGCATTGTGGGTAGAAATGCTGAAGCACAATTAACTGTTAGGAGGTTCCGTAGAGGCCATACGTGCTGCACCTGAAACGGTGAAGATATGGTCCAGACCATCAAATTCTGAATTCCAGAAGCCGTGAAAACGGTAGTGGTACGCTAAGCAGCAGGTTTCAGGTTCGAGTCCTGATGGGATCACAAAGATTTTTTTCTTCCCTTATTTACCAATCATTTACATGGGGAGAATGGCTAATAATAACAAATAAAAACAGAGTGAGTCCATATCAA
>JBCDIQ010000088.1:0-16839 GCA_039024295.1 Bacteroidota bacterium
ATTTAGCATTAGTCTAAATAGAGAAAATCATGGCAAGATTTCAAGAAGACGTAATGACTGAAGAAAAGCTGGTAGAGGAACTCTCTGCTGTTCAGCAGTATAAATATGGGTTTGTTACAGACATAGAATCTGAGAAAGCGCCTAAGGGCTTAAATGAGGATATCATCAGGTTTATCTCTGCGAAGAAAAATGAACCTGAATTTATGCTTGAGTTCCGCCTTAGGGCCTTTAAATACTGGCAAAAGATGGAAGAGCCGAAGTGGGCTCACGTAAAATATCCCCCCATCGATTTCCAGGACATAATTTATTATGCTGCCCCTAAGAAGAAGCCGAAACTGGAAAGCCTCGATGAAGTAGATCCAGAACTGCTTCGCACATTTGAGAAATTAGGCATCCCTCTCCAAGAACAAAAAGTGTTGGCTGGTGTCGCAGTTGATGCGGTTGTGGACAGTGTTTCCATCAAAACCACCTACAAAGAGAAGTTGGCTGAGCTGGGAATTATTTTTTGTTCCATCAGTGAAGCCCTTCAGGAGCATCCAGAGTTGGTGCGTAAGTACATTGGTTCGGTTATTCCTTACACCGACAATTATTATGCAGCCCTCAACTCAGCTGTGTTCACTGATGGTTCCTTTGTATATATTCCGAAGGGTGTTCGTTGTCCGATGGAGCTTTCTACGTATTTTCGCATCAACGAGCAGAATACAGGACAGTTCGAAAGAACCCTCATTATTGCAGAGGATGCCAGTTATGTAAGCTACCTGGAAGGATGTACCGCTCCCATGCGTGACGAGAACCAATTGCATGCAGCAGTGGTAGAACTGGTGGCAATGGAAGATGCAGAAATCAAGTATTCTACTGTACAGAACTGGTACCCTGGAAACTTCGAAACAGGTGCAGGCGGTATTTACAATTTCGTGACCAAGCGTGGCATTTGTAAGGGAGATCGTTCTAAGATTTCCTGGACGCAAGTGGAAACAGGATCTGCCATCACCTGGAAGTACCCATCCGTGATCCTCAAAGGCGATCATTCAGTCGGTGAGTTTTACTCAGTAGCTGTTACCAACGGCATGCAGCAGGCAGATACCGGAACAAAAATGCTGCACCTTGGCAAAAACACCAAGAGTACCATCATTTCGAAAGGTATTTCGGCCGGAAAAAGCGAAAACAGTTATCGGGGCTTGGTAAAGATTGCCAAAAGCGCCGAAAACGCCCGTAACTTCTCCCAATGCGACTCCTTATTGGTGGGAGATACTTGCGGTGCTCATACCTTCCCGTACATTGAGGTGAATAACAAAACAGGTCACGTTGAACACGAGGCCACCACTTCAAAAATTGGGGAAGACCAAATTTTTTACTGCCAGCAGCGTGGCATCGATGAAGAAAAGGCCATCAGCCTGATCGTAAATGGCTACGCGAAAGAAGTCCTTAACCAACTTCCCATGGAGTTTGCGGTAGAAGCACAGAAACTGCTTGCTATCAGCTTGGAAGGAAGTGTAGGATAAGGCACCTGTTTATTACTTAGTGGTCAGTCTTTTTCATTGAAAGGCTGACCTCCATATCCTCTTTATACCAAGATCAACCACACGCATATGTTATCCATTAACAACCTGCAAGCCTCAGTTGAAGGCAAGCAAATATTGAATGGACTCACCCTGGAGATTAAGCCGGGAGAAGTTCACGCCATTATGGGGCCTAATGGGTCTGGAAAAAGTACGTTAGCTTCAGTATTGGCTGGAAAAGAAGATTATGAAATCCTTGGAGGTGAGGTTTCTTTTGAGGGAAAAGACCTACTTGAAATGGCACCAGAAGAACGTGCTGGGGAGGGCTTATTCCTTGCTTTTCAATATCCTGTAGAGATACCTGGTGTAAGCATGGTCAACTTCATGCGGACCTCTGTAAATGCAGTGCGCGAATACCGCGGCAAAGAGCCCTTGAGCGCAGGTCAGTTCCTCAAATTGATGAAGGAAAAGCGTCAAATCGTAGAACTTGACGACAAGCTCACCAAACGTTCTGTAAACGAGGGTTTTTCTGGTGGCGAGAAAAAGCGTAATGAAATCTTTCAGATGGCCATGCTTGAGCCAAAAATGGTGTTAATGGATGAAACCGATTCTGGATTGGACATTGATGCTTTACGAATCGTTTCCAAAGCAGTAAATGAGCTCAGATCGAAGGAAAATTCCTTTTTGATGATTACTCACTACCAACGCCTGCTTGACTATATTGTGCCTGATTTTGTCCATGTCCTTTACCAAGGGCGAATAGTAAAATCAGGAACCAAAGAGTTGGCACTTGAGCTGGAAGAAAAAGGCTACGATTGGATCAAAGGCGAATTGGTTGCCTAATGGTGGCACAGTAACTTTTATTACGCTCAAACAGGCACTCAGCATGTCACAGAAAACGCTAACCAAATCACAAGATACCCAAGGGTTTGTTGCACAGTTTATTCCCACTGTTCCAAATGGGCAGGGTGTGGGACAAACCCAAAGGAAAGCCGCCCAGGAATCCCTTCAAGAGCTGGCTTTGCCCTCTAATAAGTGGGAAAATTGGAAGTACACTTCCCTGAAATCTATTTACGCCAGGGATTACCAGACCCCCGTAGTTGGCTCATTAGAAAGCCTGGAAGGCTTTTCCATTCCGGGCTTAGAAGCAGACAGGTTGGTTTTTGTAAATGGAATCTTTCAGGAAGCCCTTTCCAGTACTTCTCTAAACGAAGGGATACTTGAAGTTCATCCTTTGAAGTCGCTTACAGGAGAAACGGCAAAGGTGTTTGAAACACATTATGCCTCTTTGATTCGGCCAGAAGCAGACGCTTTTACGGCCATTAATACAGCCTATGCTAAGCAGGGGGTATTTATCCATGTCCCCAAAAATGCAATTGCCAAAGCTCCCATTGAAATCATCCACCTGACGGATACGGGGCAGAAGGAAACAGCTGTGCAGCACCGCAATTTTTTCCTGCTAGACCGCAGCAGTGAAGCCAAAGTGGTAGAATCCTTTCACCAAATTGGTGGAGCGAATGGTTTACGCATTGGTGGAACCGAGATTTGGGTGGGAGAAAATGCCGGACTGGAGTATGTAAAAATATTTCAGGGAGGCGATCAGGCAAGCAGCATAGACATCACAGAAGCTAAACAGGCTAAAAACAGCCGTTTCTCTATCTTTACCACAACGTTAAATGGGGAAATTGTTCGAAACCATCTTCGCATTCACCTGGATGGAGAACACACGGAAACCCACCTTAACGGGTTGAACCTCCTGGACGGCAAGCAGCACGTAGACAACTTTACCCATGTGGACCACCTTAAGCCCAATTGCTACAGCAATGAGCTATACAAGTCCATTGTGAAGGACAATTCTACGAGTGTATTTAGTGGAAAAATCCATGTGTATCCCGATGCACAGAAGACCAATGCCTTCCAGTCTAACCGGAACATTGTGCTGGATGACACCGCCAATATCTACACCAAGCCCCAGCTGGAAATTTATGCAGATGATGTGAAGTGTAGCCATGGAGCTACCACCGGCCGCATCGAGGAAGATGCACTGTTTTACCTTCGTGCGCGTGGCATTAAAGAATTTGATGCGCAAAAGCTCCTCATTTACGCTTTCGCTGCAGAAGTAGTAGAAAACATAAGCATGGACGCCGTTCGGGAACACATTGACCGGCTGATTGACGAAAGATTTTAGGAAGTTTACGGTTATCGGTTTTCAGTTTGCAGAATGTTCAGGTGTAACCTGAAATAACTGAAAACTGAGGCCTGTCCACTGACAACTCAGAAAGAAATATGGCAGAAGTAGCAGCCTCTATTGATAAAAGACCATTTGATTTAGCAGCCATCAGGGCTGATTTTCCCGCCCTTCACCAAGAAGTGTATGGGAAACAGTTGGTGTACTTTGACAATGCAGCCACCTCCCAGAAGCCACAGGTGGTCATTGATCGACTGAATGCCTACTACAACAAAGAGAACAGCAATGTTCACCGTGGGGTACATTACTTGAGTCAGCATGCTACAGATGCTTATGAAGGTGTGCGGGAAAAGGTTCGTAAGTTGCTGAATGCTGAGTACTCCCATGAAATCATCTACACCCGTGGGACCACGGAAGGTATCAACTTAGTGGCTTCCTCCTTTGGGCAGAAGCACGTCAAAGCAGGAGATGAGATCATTATCTCTGCTATGGAGCACCATTCTAACATTGTACCTTGGCAAATGCTGTGTCAGCGCACAGGTGCTATCCTAAAGATCATCCCCATGGATGAGCGAGGCGTGCTCGACATGGAGGCTTACGCCAATTTACTCTCGGAAAAGACCAAATTGGTTGCGGTGGTACATATTTCGAACTCGCTTGGTACCATAAACCCGGTGAAGGAAATCACTCGATTGGCGCATGAAGCTGGCGCAGCCGTACTGATCGATGGCGCACAGGTAACGCCTCACCAGAGCGTGAACGTACGGGAGATTGATGCAGACTTCTTTGTCTTCTCCAGCCACAAAGTTTTTGGTCCAACCGGTATTGGCATTTTGTACGGCAAGGAATCCTGGCTCAATGACCTCCCTCCCTACATGGGTGGTGGCGACATGATTGACCTCGTGACCTTTGAAAAAACGACTTACAATGATCTGCCACATAAGTTCGAAGCAGGTACGCCCAACATTGCAGATACGATTGCCCTTGGATCAGCCTTGGATTATGTCCAGTCTATCGGCTACGACCAAATCGGAGCCTGGGAGCAGGAGTTGCTGGCGTACGGTACTGAGCGTTTGTCAGAAATTGAAAGCGTTCGATTTGTCGGTACTGCCCCCCACAAGGCAAGTGTGATCTCTTTTCTCATGGGTGACATTCACCCCTATGATGCTGGTACCATCCTGGACCGTCTAGGCATCGCCATCCGGACCGGGCACCACTGTACCCAGCCGGTGATGCAGCAGTTTGAGATTCCCGGCACCATGCGTGCTTCCTTCGCCTTTTACAACACCAAAGAAGAAATTGACCGCTTGGTAGAAGGGCTTGGGCAAGTGCAGAAGATGTTTGGGTGAGGAATGAGGGGTAAATGCCTCCATTCTAATAGTTAAGGAAGCAATCCCTGTCATCCTGAGCGGAGTCGAAGGATCTAGGGTTCAGCAGACTACTTTCTCCAGATTTCTCCGCTTCGGTCGAAATGACTAACGTGCGTTTATGCTATTTGTATGGCATGTGCTCCTTTCGAAAAGCAAACTCGAGTTTGCCTCACACGAACAGGATCCCCTTCCTGTCATCCTGAGTGAAGTCGAAGGATCTAGGGTTCAGCAGACCACTTCCTCCAGATTTCTCCGCTTCGGTACCTACTTATGACAACTTTTTACAAGTTGCTGTTTATCATCTCTTTGTGTAAATATAAAGTTAAGACCATTAATGGAAAGTTATGATGTGATACTTTTTCATCGATAAAAAGGTACTGTGTTTTTATGCAAGGAAAAAGTGATAAAAAATAGCGAACTTTAGCATTGGAAGTTACGGTTTATCCGTATCTATCCCGTGTAGCTCTGGCACCTCGCTGGAGCTATTTTTTTGTGGATGAAGTTGCTGGTTTTCTGTTTGGGATTTCAGGTGGTATTCAGGGTCATATTCTTCTCCTGATTTCCAGAGGGAGTAGATCAAGCACAGCAGTTTTCGTTGTACGGCAACTTGGGCTTTTTTCTTGAGTCCACCGTTTCGTTCTATAAGCCTGACGTATAAATCATAGAGCGGTCCTTTTTTAAGTCTAATGTGCGCTAATGCGGGCATGTACATGGTGGCTCTGATTCGGGCATTTCCGTTTTTGGAAATACAGGTTTTCCCTGCAGACTTTCCACTTTGTTTTTCAATGATGTCATAGCCAGCATAGCTGATAAGTTGTTTGACCGAAGTAATCAAATTAAACCCATCTGTCTCAGCAATAATTTCCATGAGGGTTAAGATCCCTACTCCGGGCAGTGATTGCTGGATGCCCCAGGCACGCTGAAATATTTCAGTATCTCGTTTGAGCAGGGCCATCGCCTGTTTTTCGAGTTTGGTAATTTGGGCTTCCATGTTTTTGATCATTTTCTTCAACGCGTTGATCACCTCTGTACATTTATGATAAGCACGTTCAGCTGCACGGAGCTGATTTTGGAGTGATACTTTGTTGGTAACAAGCGACTTACGCAGGCGCAAAATTTGTCGAACTTTGTAGAGGTGCTTACCGGCTGGTTGCCATCTATGGACTTTTCTATGCAATGCCATCGAAGCCAAGCCTCTACAATCCTGCTGATCATTTTTCGAATCCTGGCCTAAGCTCTGGATAAATTTCCGAGTGCGCTTACCCAGTTCGATACTTACATAGTAATCATTCTGGAAGAGAAAATAGGCCAAGGTCTCATGGTATATCCCGGTCACTTCAAGCAGCACCCGGCAAACAAGTGCTTGATCCAACTGCTTAGCTTGAACCCAGGTATGAAAATCCTGGCATCCTTTGAGGGTGTTGGCAAACTTGCGAGTAGCAATAATTGCCTCATTTTCTTCAACTGTTAAGGCCTTAATACAAGCATCAAAGTGGTCTTTGCTTAAATCAACTCCGATGCCATAGCGAATAAAAGAAGGGTTCATTTGAAAAAGTTAAGGGTAGAAACAGATCAGTTCACGAGGTTTTTCCTTTGACTTTTCTCATCAGTGAAACTAGATCACAATGTAAAAAAAAGCGTCTATCAGTACTGTTCAGCCTTTAGAAAAACAACTAAGCAGGGCAAGGTCTTTTTATGGGTATCAACTTGGTATACCAAGGCCGTACCTGTATCCAAATCAGCTTACCTGCCTAGCCGTGTTCTGCGCAATTAATTTCTTAATTTGAAGACTAAATCAGAGGTTTTGCTAAGTTATGAGTATCCAAAAATCTACCCCAAACAATGCTTCCTCCCGCACATCCATCGCCGCCCCCGCTGTTTGGGGAGGCCAACGCGCATCCTTTTCTACGAAAGTCTGGGCAGCCAGGGTGAAATCGGTATGATTAACCAACTCTGGTCCCCCTTGTCATCTCTACAGCAGTAGTGCCCCAGCGATATCTCCCACTCGAAATGACAAACGTGTGTTTATGCTATTTGTAGGAAATTATACCCTTTCGATAAGATAAAATCCAAGTTTACTACACACACAGGATATCTATCCTGCCCTCTCCAAAGTCTAAGGACAAATACCTCACCCAAACTCCAACACCCCAAAAAACTTTTGCAGCACCGTAAGTAGAAAAATGGTCCCAAGGACAAAAGGGCAAACCGTAACGATCACGAAGTTGATGTATTTCCCTGCCAAAGAATTGAGGTAACCGGGAAAGCCCAATTCAAGCTCCTTACTCATGTTATGGGTTTTCCAGCGGAAGGCAATGAACAGCGTCAGCAAAAAACCACCGAGCGGAAGGCCAATGTTGTTGAACACGTCATCAATCAGGTCAAAAAAGGATTTGTCCGTTCCTTCGTAGTAGACAAAGTTGGTAAAGAAATCACTGGCCCCAAGTGAAAGCATAGAAGGTATTCCCAACAGAAAAATGGCACCTGCCATCACCCAAACTGTGCGTTTGCGAGGCCATTTCCGCTCATCTACAAAATAAGAAACGGGTACTTCCAATAAAGAAATGGTGGAGGTCAATGCTGCTACAGCAAGTAGTAAGAAGAAACCACCTCCAATCAGTTTGCCTCCAATCCCACCGATGCCCTGAAAAATACCGGGTAAGGCCACGAATACCAGACCAGGCCCTGTACTCGGCGTCTGCCCCTGGGAAAAAACCAGGGGAAAGATGAGTAATCCAGCCAGGAAAGCCACGCTCACGTCTGCCAGGGTGACAATCGCTGCTGCACTCACCACATTTTCCTTTTTGCTTATATAAGAACCATAGGTGATCAAAGCCCCTAACCCTAGGGAAAGGGAAAAGAATGCCTGCCCCATGGCAGAATAGACAGTCCCATAATTTAATTTGCGGAAATCTGGTATCAGGTAAAAGGCAACTCCCTCACCTGCATTTTCCAAGGTCAGGGCGTATCCAATCAGCCCAAACAGGATCACGTACAGCAAGGGCATCAACAGCTTGGAAGCAGCTTCTATCCCGCCTTGTATTCCCCTTACCACGATCACGGCGGTGATGGCCATGAAAACGAGGGAATAAATCAGATTGTCCTGAATATTGGCGACATAATTGCCAAAATAGGCACTGAAATCTTCCTGGACGAGGAGGTCTCCAAAAGTGATTTGCACGAAATACCCGAATGCCCAGCCCGCAACAACGTTGTAAAATGACAAAATCATGACAGCCGCCAGTATTCCCAGCAAGCCGATAAGGCCCCAGTTTTTATCTCCGACTTTGGTGTAGGCACCGTAGGGATTGGCCTGCGCCTGACGTCCTAGGGCAATCTCCCCCACCATTACCGGAAAGCCAATCAAAATGGTACAAGCAAGGTAGATCAGCAAAAAGGCTGCACCCCCGTTTTCTCCTGTCTCATAAGGGAACTTCCAGATGTTACCTAAACCTACTGCGGAACCAGCGGCGGCTGCCACGAAGCCAATTCTGCTTGAAAAACCTGATCGGGATGCCATGAGTTGGAGTTTTACCAGCTAAACAAGCCAAGCAGGAGGAGAAATGCAACTTGGGGAGGTAAGTGTTAGGCGAAAGGCATTAGGTTTTAGGTCTTTCCCACTCCACGTGATTTTCCTGTGCTTCAGGGATCTCAGTTTGTATATAATCAACTGGTCTCATTTGCAGGCTCTATCACTGATTTTGAAGCCCTTGCGATAATGGCGGCGTAGGTCTGTTTAAGATAATAATTGACTTCAGCACTCCATTATTTCACCTTACCTCCCTGGAGCATAAAGCCGAATAAGCCACCACAAAGGCCGCCAATGATGTGGGCAAACTGGGAAACCTGATCTGAAACGGCTACACTTTGATATACTTCCTGTCCAACGAACAGGAGCATCACCAGAATAAAGGTTAAGGGAATGCGGCCTTTTTGGAAATTTGTCACTGAGCTAAGGACAATCAGCATAAATGCGATGCCACTTGCCCCGAGCAGGCCTTCACTGAAAAAGATGGTTTGTAAGATTCCCGTTACCCCAGCTGTGAAGACCATCATGGTAAGGATATCTGAAGATCCATATTTTTCCTCCAGAATGGGGCCAATCAGCAAGATGAGGGTGAAATTCCCTACCAAATGGCCGAGGTTACCATGGCCCAAGGCGTGGGAAAACAGGCGAAAATATGCCAAGGGATCTGTCCAACCCCAGGCATGTGGTACGACTGTAAACAGGCGCATCAAGCTGGGAATAAATCCAGCAGCAAACAGGATACCCGCGCAAAGCAAGGTATAGGTTAAAATTACCGGGCTGTTATATTGGATTCGCATAGAAGAATGGACGATCTTTGTTCACAATGATACCATTCTTTACGGTTAAACCCCTACATTCGTTAAATGAACCCTAGGAAAATTGCCATACTCACCGGAGCTATTTTTGGATTTACAGGTGTAATCGCTGGAGCCTTGGGGGCGCATGCCCTGGAAAAGGTGTTGGAACCCGAACAGCTCCAATCCTACCTTACCGCCGTGCGCTACCAAATGTACCATGCCCTGTTTTTATTGGTACTCGGGGTTCTAGCCAAATCAGGTACGCCAGGTTCTTTAAAGGCAGCTATTTGGTGTGCCATCATTGGGACCCTCATGTTTTCCGGATCTATTTACCTGCTCATTTTCACCTCTCTACCCGTTTGGATGATTACGCCCATGGGGGGGACCGTTCTGATTGTTGCCTGGGCATTGGTGGCAGTCTGGGCACTGAGACACGCAGAATAAAAAAAGCTGCACACTTTTCGAATTCCAGTACCTTCTTTTCGATAAAGATCGTTCAATACCCATAGCCCTACGTTTGCCAGACAGTATTTAGGTTTTTATGACGCTCGTTCACCTCAGTGGAAAGATAGCCCGGTATACGCTGATAACAGTGTCTGCCTTTTTTTTGCTATCCCTATTGTTGGTGTTTTTGATCAGCTTGCCTCCGATTCAAAGCAGGGCAGTGGTTTGGGCAAAGGGCTTACTGGAGAAGGAATTTGAAACCGAAATTTTGCTGGAGTCTGTGGACTTTGACCTGCCTGCAAAGGCCGTTCTCAACGAAGTAACCATCTACGATCAGCAGAACCTGGAGATGATTTCGGTGGAGAAGCTCCGGATTGACCTGCTTACTTTTTCTTTGTGGCGGTTTCTATTTCAGCGGGAATCTGTTCAGCAATTGAAGCTTGGGCAGATTGAACTCATTCGCCCCGACGTTCATTTGTACCAAAGTGACATTGATAGCAAACTCAACCTGCAATTCTTGCTGGGCGAAAAGAAAAAAAAGAAGAAAAATCCTCTTAAGCTCGAACTTTCGCTTCCCAATGTGATCATTAAGGAGGGAAAATTCACCTTTGCCAAGCAAAACAGCCCAGAAGGATTTTGCGAGTATGAAAAACGCATCAACTTTCAGAACCTGAGGTTAGACGACCTCAATGCAGAGCTTGCTTTTATGCTCCTTGGCAATGGACGGACCGAGTTACTGGTGAGGAGTTTGGGCGTCAAAGAAGAGATTTCAGGCTTTCATTTGAAACACCTCGGGGTAAAGCTCAGTGCAGATACCCTACGAGATTCAGGAACCCAATCTCCTCAGCCTTATGTTTCGTTTGAAAACCTCTCCATTGAGGCACAAGGTACTCGGTTAAAGGGAGAATTGTTCTTTTCAAATGAAACCCTTGGCTTGTTGGTGGATACTACTTTAGATGAAAACTTTAGTTTAAGGTTGGAGCAGGGAAGTTTGGTTGACATCCAATCCATCAATTACTTCATTCCTACAGAACTGCCCATGCAAGGCGTCGTTCAGGCAGAAGGGACACTTTCTGGCACCTTCGATGAAATCCGCAGCAGAGAGCTCAAATTGGGGTATGAAACCAATACCCGGCTTAGAACCTCGGTTCACCTGAACCACATGAAGAGTGCCAAGGATTTGGTCATGCGCTTTTATTTCCAAGAAAGTCAGGTGGACATCGCAGAGGTACAGGCATTCCTTCCTAAGGTCACCTTTCCTGACCCTCTGAAAAACATGGGGCCAATGGGCATTTCAGGACTTTTCCAGGGCCATTATTTTGATTTTATCACGGATGCAGAAATTACCTCCTCAGCCGGAAGCCTGACCACCAACCTACACATGGTGCTTCCTCCCTACGCTAACCTGCTGAGCTATGAAGCAGACATCATCACCCAAAACCTGAACCTGGATCAATTAGGCCTTACGGGAACACCTATTTCGAATCGGCTCAACTTTGATGGCAGGATCATTGGAAAGGGAACCAACCTCAGTGAGTTAACGGCTTTATTTCGGGCCAATTTGAGCAATTCAAATTTCAAGGGGTATAAGATTGATTCCTTGGTCACCAACCTACAGGTGGCGGACCGAAAACTACTGGGAAAAGTAGATATGGCTGACAAAGAAGGCCAACTTGATCTGGACTTAAACCTGGATTTAAATGATACTTTGCCCACCTACAAGGCTACTGGAACCATTGACCAAATAGATATTCAGCATTACAAATTGTACAATGAGCCTCTTTTGGTGAGTTCGGTGGTCGACATTGACCTCAGTGGAGATTCACTAGACAACATCAGCGGGACTGCCTTGCTAGAAAATACCCGACTTGAGCGAACGGATGGAGATTCTACGCCCTATGTCATCCCACAGTTTAACCTGACTGCTGACAATTCGCTTCACCAAAAGGATATCCAACTCAGCTCATCCCTGTTCAATTTTGCCCTTACCGGAAATTTTACCTTCGCAGAAGCTTCCCGCTTCACCAATGAACTCATCAAAGAAACAGAATTATACCTGACCAATAATGACAGCCTGACAGCAGCGTATTATCAACGAAAGCGTGACAGCACTACCCTACCCGAGAATGTCCAATTCAATTTTTTGGCCCAAGCTCAGGACAGCATAAACGAAGTCTTTCGGTATTTACGGGCACCCGTTCATCTGGCACCAGGTTCCTCGGTAATTGGTGAAATGCGGTTTAGCGAAATAGAAGATGCCAAAATTGGGATCAAGCTGGATTCTGCAGCATACAAAGGCCTGAGATTAAAAGACCTCGAAGCCACCCTTGACCTCATCAAGGAAGCCCAGACAGAATATACCCTTGTCCTGGGCTCGGTCAGGACCCACCACCTCTATCCCACCCCTAACCTGTTGTTGGAGAATGTGAATGCGGGATTGGACCTTACGGAAGATGTCTTGGAATTTGATGTGATAGCAGACCAAAGAGATTCCACCAACCAATTCAGGCTTGCGGGTAATGCCACATTTGAAAGTGGCGGCAAAATCCCCACCCAACTGGATGCTAACAGCAGTTTCATGAAACTGGAGGACTACCTCTGGCATGTTAATCCCGACCACCTGGTTACTTTTCAGGATGGAAATATTAAGGTAGATCACCTGAAACTCCTTCTCGGCGAGCAGTTTGTAGAAGCAGACGGCATGCTGTCAAAATCTCAAGAAGATGAATTGACCATTACCCTTAGCGAAATAGACCTGAACCTCGTCAATGAACTGTTTGTACCTCCGTTTGACCTTGGGGGAACAGTTGACCTGGACTTGGTTCTAAATCAAGTCCTCGCAGAACCGCTGGTTCAGGCTACCGGGAGGGCGAAGAACTTTTCGGTAGATGCGTATGAGTATGGAAACATTCTCATGAATTCCTCCTGGGACCAAGTGAACGATCGCCTGCTGATTGATGCCCGAATGATGAGAGCAGACTTGCCCAGACTCCACCTGAAGGGGTACTACCAACTCAAAAGTGACCAGCCTCTTCATTTCAACCTGAATACAGATAATCCCTTTCCGCTTTCGTACATCTCTCCTTTCGTTAAGGGCCAATTATACGGCATCAACGGCAGTGTATCACTGGACAGCCTGAGCCTAACAGGCAATTTTAACGACCTGATTGTAAATGGGCGTGGAAAACTCCAGGACGCCCGATTTGGCATCGACTATTTCAAGACTTCCTACACCTTTAATGGAGACATTGAGTTTGAAAAAAACCGGATTAGCATCGAGCGAATGACGCTCTACGACGAACTGGCCGGAAAATCCCCTAAAAAAGGAGCCGGACATCAGGCTGATTTTTATGGAACCATCTACCATGAAGGCTTTCGAAAGTTTGAATTTGACCTCCAAATGGACCAGGTTCAGAACTTCCTCATCATGAACACCCGAAAAAAGGACAATGAGCTGTTCTACGGGAAAATTTTCCTGGAAAATGGCCTGGCATCTATTACCGGCGACCTGGAAAAGCTGGACATTCGCGCCTTTATGGTTTCTGGGAAAGGGAGCCACCTGAGAATTCCCCTTTCAGACGAAGAGAGCCTGGAAAGACCTGATTTCATCATATTCAAGGAGGAACTGGCCGATACTGTTCGCAAGGTAAATACAGGTTTGCAGGGATTCGAACTTAACCTGACTGTTCAAGCGACCAGTGACGCTCAGGTGGACTTGATATTTGACGAGAAGACCGGGGACATCATCCAAGGCCGTGGGGAAGGCACCATTACGGCAATTATCAATGAGCAGGGAGAATTTTCCATGTTTGGGCAATATGAAATCACGAGCGGGGATTACCTGTTCACAGCCCAGAATGTGGTGAACAAGAAGTTCAATGTAAAGCAAGGAGGTAAAATTACCTGGACAGGAGACCCCTATCAGGCTCAGGTAAAACTCAAAGCAGTTTATCCCCTTCAAGCCAATATTGAAGACCTCCTGGGACTAGAAGAACCCGTTCGGGCACCTGTAAATGTCCTCATGGAGATGGAAGGCTCTCTGCTTCAACCAGAAATCAATTTGGAGATTGAGGTGAAAAGCCTCGAAAACCAGTCTGCCATCATGATCGCAAATGCCTTGGAATCAATTGAGAATGATGAGCAGGAATTGAACAAACAGGTGTTCAGCCTCATGGTGTTCAACCGGTTTGCCCCCACCAATACTGCTACAGCGGGTGGAAATGAGAATTTTGCAGGCTCAGGGGTTACTACCAGTATATCGGAGCTCCTAAGTAACCAGCTGAATTACCTGCTTTCCCAGATTATCACCGACAAAGTGAATGTTGACTTTGCTACCAGTAACTTCCAGGATGTCAACCTGTTGGTATCTGCCAAATTATTCAATGATCGGGTGACGATAGAACGAGATGGAACGCTGGTTGCCGCGAACTCAAACTTTTCATTGGGCAATATCAGTGTCATCATCAAATTACTTCCTCCTCCCGGTCAGGAAGAGGGGCAGGTGCTTAACCGTAGTGAACTGGTTTTGGAAGTATTCACCCGGGAAAACCTGAACTTTACCGGAGGAACGGCCTATTCGAATCAGGCAGGGTTTGGGGTGTTTTACAAAAAGGACTTCAATAGCCTCAGAGAGATGTTCAAGCGGCGGGAACCCAAAAAATAAGGCTATACCCAGTCGAGCTTATTGATGATGTTTTCCTTTTCCCTCCGGCTGATCGGCACACACATATTTTCCAACACCACCAGGTTGTCTTGCAGATCTACTGATTTGATTTTATCAATATTGACAATGAAGCTACGATGGGTTTGGATGAAGTTGTCCAACTGGAGTCGGTCCGCCATTTCCTTCAAGGACATACGAATCAGAAATTTTCTGTCCATTAGCTGAATGCGACAATAGCGTCCATCTGCTTCCAAATAATAGATTTCGGAGATACGGATTTTCTCCAACTTCTTCTGGTTTTTTACGAACAGAATGTCTTTTTTCTCTTCTTTATGTATTCCTTCTCCTTCTGAAAGGTCAAATGAAAGAGGGGCTTGTTGCTCCATCTGTTGTAGTGCTAGTTCAATAGATCGCTTTAACTGAATTTCTGAAAAAGGCTTGGTAATAAACCCTACGGGATTGGTACGGGTAATTCTTCGGAACGTATTGTCATCATGCTGAGAGCTGATAAAAATAACCGGCAACGGCCATGTTTGATGGATCAAATCTGTAAGCTCTACGCCATCGAAATCTCCCTGGATAAATACGTCCATTAAAATCAAATCTGGCTGAGCGGCTTCCAGCTGCCGGAGGGCATCTTCACTGTTGTCAACCACAGCAAACACCTCATAACCCATATTCTCCACATACATTTCAATTTTCGCCGCCATCAGGGGTTCATCCTCGACAATCATGATTCGAATGGGAGATTCCATGAGAAGGGTATTCAGGTGAATTTTAAACCAACATCAATTTGCGTAATTTAGTCAATCTACGCACCAACTTACCTATGATCCGACGTTTTTTCTTTGCCATTTTTCTGTTAATGCCGGGTACTTACATGGCTCAGCAAAATGCAGATTCAATTGTTCAGTCAATTGCTCATTTACCCATTGATGAGCAGTTGGTATTATTAAACGAAATTTGTGACAACCTGTATGATGGATTTATTCCTAACCAGGAAGCACTTTTTTTTCGCCGCCAAACCCTTACTGATTCAACAGAGAATTTGACAAAGCGATGCGCTGCTATCATTGATGCCAATGACTATTTCGTCAGGGCTGGCCTGACTCAACTTGCGGACTCTATGATTAAGCCTTATTACACTACCTATTTTAATCAGCTGCCTACCTATCTAAAAGGGCAAATTAACAATGCCAGAGCCATTATTGAGGAGACCAAGGGAGACCTGGGAAAAGCATCGGAATTTTGGCAAAAGGCCATCAATATTATGGAAGAAGCCGGTAGTGAGGAAGATCTCGCGCGCTATTACCATTACCTGGGAAGGACTAAAGGGTATATGGGGAACTATGCTGAAAGTTCTGTTGATTTGAACAAAGCCAAAAACCTGGCCCTGAAAATAAATGACAGTATTCAAATTAACGAAATCCTGCTATCCTTGGGGGTAGTTTTCAGTCAAATTGGCCTGTATGAAGAAGCTGAAGGTTACATCATGGAGCGCCGCAACTATCAAAACCCTCCTTCTCTGGAGGAGAATTGCCTGGACTTGGTGAACCTGGGCAGGAATGACCTTATGCGGTTTGAATTTCAGGCTGCCATAGACAAATACCTGGAAGCACTGCGCCTAAAACCTGAGGGTGCAGTAGATTACCCATTCATGGACTTTTATATTTTCAATGGAATAGTTGAAGGCCATTATTTTCTTGGGAACGAGGATTCTGTCCTGTTTTACTTTGGGGAAATACAACGGACCTTTGAAGGGATGCAGGACTTTGCCGGGTTTCATTTTCTGTATTACCAATCTCGGGTTTTAGCAAATCTGGTCAAGAAAAACTACGCCCAGGCAGAAGAAGATGGGCTAAGGCTGTATGCCAATAGCATTGCTAACCAGGACCCTAGTGAAGCTGCATTACATGCCAGGTTTCTTTCCTTGCTTTACCGCGCAAATGGCGAAGCAGAGAAAGCACTACGGTATACTGATACCTATGCTCACATCCAGGACTCTATCCAGTCCGCCAATAAGGTGCAAACCTTACTACTGTATCAAACCCAATACGAGACAAAGGAAAAAGAAAATGAAATTGTCACGTTGGCAGCTGAGAATAAACTGACAAAACTTAGGAGTAAGCAGTACCTATATGCAGCTATCGCCTTATTGGTCTTTTTGCTGGTAGGCTCGATTTTGATGTACCAATTGCAAACAGCACGAAAGAAACTCAAGGTGCAGAATGTGGAATTGTCCGATCTCAACCAGACCAAAGACCGATTTTTTGGCATCATCGCCCATGACCTGCGCAGTCCCCTTACAGCCCTCAGCGAGGTGGATGAGCTCATGGCCTTTTACCTGAA
>JBCDIQ010000089.1:0-16788 GCA_039024295.1 Bacteroidota bacterium
GGACCAGCCGGATTATTATTTTGTACAGCCCCTTGCCCCCATGGGCAGCAATGTCCCCATCGTGGGAACCCTTGAGGTGGTGCTGAACAAACTCTTTCTACTCGGGAACGACTCCACAGAACAAGTATCTTTCCGGATTAAGATTCAGGACCGTGCGGGGAACTGGAGCAATGAAGTTGAAAGTCCAACCGTTTTGGTGAAAAGATAGTTTATTATGTTTTAGGTATTCCGTGTCTGGAATAGGTGTGAATAATTTGCTTTCATACAAAAGCTTTTGCCTGATCTCCCATAAAATGCTGCCTAACGTCTATACCTAACATCTAGTAGCTTAACCCTAAAACCTATTTCCCCTTGTCTCTCAAAACAGAATTTCTTACCTACTTGGCCCAAACTTCTCCCCAAACCATGGGACTGGAAGTTGAGCGTGCAGAAGGGGTGTACCTCATAGGCCCTGATGGCCGCAAAACCATTGATTTTATCAGCGGAATATGTGTAAACAACCTGGGGCATGGAGTTCCAGAGGTAGTGGAAGCCGTTCAGCAGCAAGCGGCCAAAAGCCTGCATGCGATGGTATATGGAGAAGTGATTCAGTCTCCCCAGGTACAGTATGCAAAGGCGTTATCAGATGTGTTAGACGATCGCTTAAATCAAGTATACTTTGTAAACTCTGGAGCTGAAGCCATAGAAGCCTCTCTCAAAGTCGCCAAACGGTTCACAGGACGGGAAGAGATCGTCACTTGTCATAATGCCTACCACGGAAGCACACATGGTGCCCTGAGTGTTTCCGGCAATCCGGAAAGCAAAAAAGGGTATGGTCCGCTATTGCCAAAGGTTCGACACATTCGGTTCAATTCGTTTGAAGACCTTGCCCATATCACAGCCCAAACGGCTGCTTTCGTGGTGGAGGCTATTCAGGGAGCAGGGGGCGTAATTCTTCCCCAGCCCGGTTACCTGCAGGCAGCCCGGGATCGGTGTACGGAAACGGGCACATTGCTCATCATGGATGAAATCCAAACAGGATTTGGGCGTACAGGGTCCCTTTTTGCCCACCAGCATTTTGGAGTGGTTCCTGACGTTTTGGTGCTGGCAAAAGCCTTAGGAGGGGGCATGCCCATAGGTGCCTTTATCACAGACAGAGATATATTTTCTGTGATCCAGAAGGACCCGGTTCTCGGTCATATCACCACCTTTGGCGGACACCCTGTTTGCTGCGCTGCAGGCTTGGCGGCTTTCCAAAAGCTACAACAAGATCGGGTCTTGGAACGAATTCCCAGACTTGAAAAGGTGTTGCGAGAACACCTCCAGCATCCTGCCATGGTGGAATTACGTGGCATAGGGATGCTGTATGCGTTGCAATTGAACAGCTATGAGGAAGCAAGTCAGGTTCGGGCAGAAGCGCAGTGCCGAGGGTTGCTTACAATTGGCTTTTTGAATATTCCAGACGGACTCCGCATGTGTCCTCCGTTGACCATAACGGAAAAAGAACTGATTGAGGGCTGTAATATATTGAAAGCATCAATGGATACCCTTCAGTAGGATTCATTACAAGGGGAATTGAAATAATGAAAAAATATATCTGGATACTGCTGATCATCCATCAGGCTTGTACGCCTAGCCCTTCTCCTACTTCTGCCCCCAATAATCCGATGGATGGGATTGTGCTGGTTGATACCCATGAAGTTGAGTTAGCAATTGATACCGCCAGCCATCTTTCTCGCTCATGGTTCTACGCTCGATACATTGGAGAAAAGAGGGATACCATACGATTAGACCAAGATTCCTATTTGCTGGATCACCTGGGAAACGATACAACTGCCTACCAATATCCTGATTCGGGTGACCTGAGGGTTTTTGTTGATACCTCCAGGGTCATTGGGCAATCCGAGACAAAGGCTAATTGGTTTACTTCCAATCAAGGTGAATTCTACTGGCGTCAAATATCCGTTAAATCCATTCCTGTGGTAATAGAGAATGTATCCGAGAAAGAATTGGCATTGGGGTATGATATAAACCTCAGGCTCGAAGTGGAGGCTAAAGATAGCTTGGGAGCCTGGAGGACCATACAGAAATACGGACCTATGAAATGTGGTACTGGATTATTGCCTCTGCTTATAAGACCAAAAGAGATATTGGTTACCTCCTGTAAGTTATTCTCAGGTCCCTTTTCAACTACCATGAGAATTGTCAGACCATCAAATCCACCCGTTTATTCAAACGAATTCTGGGGACAAATCAATTACCACCAATTTCAGAAGAAAGAGTAGCAGGCCACCACTGCCCATGCTATTATTCAACCATCAGTCGGTACACTGCACGGTTACCGTCATTCAGGCAATAGAGTAAATAGACGCCTTTGGACAGGACAGGAATAGCCAGTTCATGTGCGTTGGAAGGGCCATAGGAAGAAGTACCTTGGTGCCAAAGCTGCTTGCCTCCCAGGTCATACAGAGAGAAAGTTAATTCCAATTGTTTATTCCCCGAGAACTGAAAATAAGGTCCATTTCCAGGAGAAACCGGATTGGGAAAAACCTCAAATTGAGCTTGTTCAAACGCATTATCGATGCTGACACTTTTCAGGTGAATCAGCTTTACTGTAGTGTCGCTGCCACAGCTATTCGAAGCAATCAGCATTACCCGGTAGTGACCATTCTCTTGGTAGGTGTAACTTGGCTCTGTTGCTTCTACATCCTGGGTACCGTCCCCAAAGTGCCAGGTAAAGGATCGGGTATTAAAAGTCTGGGGCATGAAATGCACCGTCCCACCAGTTACCGTAAAATCAAATGACGCTACCGGCAGAATATCCCGTGTCTCTACATCATAAATGGGGCTAGTGGCTTCGCATCCCTTCCGGTCAATGACTTGAAGTTGATAATGGCCTTCGGCAAGTTTTGATCGATCCTCGACCAGGACCCCATCACTCCATTCGTATTTGTAGGGGGTATTTCCTCCGCTTACCTGGACTTTGATAAATCCTGTGCTATCAGCAGGGCATCCTGCTTCTTGAAGGGTGTCCAATGTGATTAGGAGGGAATCTGGTTCAAATATGGTCTGAGGGGTTAATGCATACATACACCCCGTCGCATCTTCAACAGTAGGAAAATAGGTGCCACCCGGTAAACCTTTCAACTGGTTGCCTCCAGCTCCATGTGCCCAGGAAAGATGTAATGGAGCAACTCCTCCACTCAAGCTGACAGACATCTCGCCATCCTTCCGGCCGTAACAGCTAACATTTTTCAAACTTAATGGCTGTAGAAATACCTCGGGATGAAAATCTACACGGATGAGGTCCTGTCCAGCACATCCATTGTTATCAATCACCTCAAGGAGGTAATCCCCAGATTTACGCACATCAATCAGGGAAGTGGTAGCACCGTTGCTCCACTGGTAGGTCGTTCCCTGAACAGGAGAAGCCAGCCTAACCACTGAATTGGCACAGGCAGTGGTATCACTTCCCAAGTCAACCACAGGATTCGGATGATTCCCGATGGATGACCTTAACGTATTATTTTGGTTGTCAACATCTCCTGGTGCACCTGCCACCACGATGACCTGATACGTGCCAATAGCTGAAAAGTCGGCTTTTGCAGCAAAGGAATAGCTAATTTCATCGTTAGGCTTCAGACGAGCAGGCAACATCTCTGGAGAAGAAAATGGCAGTCCATTGATGGAAAAAGAGGTTGAGGCAGCTTGAATTGTACGATACCCCAGATTTCGGTACCGAACTTTTAAGGTGGCATTAGAACTAAATTTTCCACCACAACTGTCTTGAGGCGACTCAATTGCAGCAACCTGCAAATCTGTTTCCATTCGTATTTGCACTTCATCTATTCCCAGGCCTTCCTTTGCAATGCTTGGGTCTGTACGCACCACAAACCTGAGCCTGACTACATGTCCAGCCAAGCCGGTAAGCGGATGAGCTGACTGATTCCAAGAATTGGATTTACCATCCCACCACTGATTAGCACCATCGTTGTACCATCCTTCAAATCCTGTTGAGGAACTGCCTAACTTTTGCCAATGTTCACCTGCATCCAGGCTGTATTCAATCCAAGCCTGATCACAACAAGCTTCAAGGTCATAAGTAAAAGCAAAGGAAAGAACAGGGTCAGCAGTTAATTCAGTAAAATCAAAACAGGGAGACTCAAGGATCGATGATTCGTTGTTGTTATAATTACCGGACAAATTGGTCACCCAGGCTGACTGCCTTTCGGCAGCTTGATTAATAACGGAGCCTTGTGGAACCCCCCATTCCCAACTGCTATTGGTTCCACCTGGAAGCCAACCGCCACTGCTTTTTTCAAAACCTTCTCTGTAGGGAAACTCTTTTATCAGGCCTGCACTCAGAAGGTTTTTTCTTAGGGTATCATTCAGGGGGTTGCTATCCTGAATACCTTGGGGGGCTATTGCTACTTTGATTCGATGCTTTCCATAGGCTGACAAATCAAAGGGCTGGGTAAAAGTAAGGAGCTTGTTTTCTCCAGGTTCAAGGGTGTCATTAAAGACTTCCTGAAGGGGCGCACTGTTCCGGTCGGAAGAAACCCATAATGAAACTCCCTGAACAGTATTGCTGCCATTGTTTGAAACCCAAACTGATACAAACTCTTGGTCACTCAGGCCACAATCCTGCTGAACCAATTTATTTACGGCCACATCATACGCATAGGCTTCTCTGACCCGGATATCATCCAGGGCGATGTCGCTTGCCACGCCATCTCCTGTAGTCCCCCTGAAACGGAAGCGCACATTATTTTTTCCAACAATTTGAGTCAGTAGAAGCTCCTGAAACTGCCAGCGATCCTGATTTGAAGTAAGGGGGGGAATCCAGTCATTTACCCAAGTTCCGGAAGTATCTACATCCAGATGAAGGGTTCCCATATTTTGACCAAACATATGGTAGGCAAATCTCAATACAGGCGTTGAAATTTGAGAGAAGTTGAAATAAGGGCTGACAAGAGATGCGGTCTTGCTACCTGCACATCCCCCACTGGCTTCCAGGTACACATATTTTCCGGTTCCAGTACCGGGGTTCCAGTCAGTAGAGGGACCTGTAAGGATAGTTTCTGTTGGGCCTTGGGCTACGATCCAGTCTGTATCATCTGTTTGGCTATTTACCCAATCATTTGTCAAAAAACATTCCTGCCCACATGCTGCCTGGCAATTTGAAAACGACTCGAAATTTTCTACGTAAGGGAAGTTGCTAACCTGACCATAAAGTTGGAAGGTAATAAGTATACAGCCAAATGTTGTAAAAGCGCGTTTCATGGACACCCTTAAGGTTTGCCGTTCTAAATCAAAAAAGGAAGATAGGAATGCGCCAGTATCGTTAGGAAAGCTAGGGAAAAAGTTTCATTTTTTCAAATAAAAAAACTCCTCGCACACAGGTGCAAGGAGCCGGTTTCGCAATCATTTTTGCATGCTTTGATGAGGTCTAGAAGTTTCCTTCCAGGTCAATTCCACCAGCAAGTCTCTGAATAGCAACAATATATGCTGCTAATCTCATGGTACATTTATATTTTTTGTGCGTGGCCCATACTTTTTCAAAGGCATCGTAAAGGATGGGGTACGTCTTATTGCGAATTTCCTCTTCGGAGTAGTAATGTCCGCGACGGTTTTGTACCCATTCGAAGTAAGAAACCGTCACACCGCCTGCGTTGGCCAGGATATCAGGAATAATGGTGATTCCATTTTTATCGAGAATTTCATCCGCACCGGCAGAGATTGGACCGTTGGCTCCTTCTACGATGAGCTTTGCTTTCACCTCTGAAGCATTTGCCTTGGTGATCACGTTTTCAATGGCTGCAGGAACCAGCAGGTCAACATCCAGGGTGAGCAGTTTTTCGTTAGATATTTTTGCTGCCCCAGTAAAGCCGGATAAGGTGCCATTGGTCTTGACGTATTTGATTGCCTCACGGACATCAATTCCTTTTTCATTGTAGTATCCACCTGTGTGGTCACTTATCGCCTGGATGGTTAGTCCTTCGTCGTTGAGCAGTTTGGCTGCCCAGCTTCCCACATTACCAAACCCCTGAACTGCACAGGTGGTATCTTCAGGCTTCCAGCCAAGTTTTTCGATTGCTTGCATAGAGGCACGCATGGTCCCCCAACCGGTTGCAGGCACACGGCCTTTGGAACCGCCCAGCTCGATGGGCTTGCCAGTTACGACTCCTGGGGTATATCCATAAATGCGGGAATATTCATGGAATATCCACGCCATCTCACGGTAACTCGTTCCCATATCAGGAGCAGGAATATCAGAATCTTCTCCGAAGGTAGCCTTCAGGGCACGGGCATAAGAGCGCGTAATTCGCTCCAGTTCGTCCTGGCTACGCACCTTGGGATTTAGGGTGATTCCCCCTTTGGCACCCCCATATGGCAGGCCCACCAGGGCACACTTAAAGCTCATCCAGCCAGCAAGGGCTTTCACTTCATCCAGGTCCACAAATGGAGCAAAGCGAATACCTCCTTTTGAAGGTCCGAGCACCGTAGAATGGATCACACGATACCCTTCAAATACGCGTGTGGTTCCATCATCGAGCTTAACCGGAAGGTTTACGATTATCACCCGTTCAGGAGCGGAAATTACATCCCGATACCGCTGATCGAGTCCAATCAAATCTGCCGCCTGATTGAACCGGGCGACCAAAGAGGTAAGCGCAGATTGCTTTACTTCTTCAATGTGTTGTCCGTTTGCTTTGGGTTTGGAAACGGGTTTGGCCTTTTCTTTAATTTGACCCATAAATAATTTTGTTGACAAATTGTGGTCTTCTTAAAAAATCTGCAAGCCACAATTTACCTGAATACGAAAAAGAAAATTGTGGATGCATCAACGTGCTATTGCTTAAAATTATAGAAAGATCATCAGGAAAACAAAATGAGAAAAATGGCCTGACAAACATTCATTTTCAGCCCCTAATGATTGATATTCCGATATGTTAACTCAGAAAAAAATAAAAAAATATAAAGGGAGCAGCTAGATATAATCCATCGAATCGGTCTAACATTCCTCCATGCCCCGGGAGAATGCTACCAGAATCTTTCAGCGAAACACTCCGTTTGAACATTGATTCTACCAAATCTCCCAGTTGGCTGAAAACGCAAACAAGTACACCGATGATCAGCCAATTTATTCCATGCACATTTGTGGTTTGATCCCAGGTGGTTAACCAACCGGCCAGGGCCAAGCATAGCAAACTCCCAACAATGCTTCCTTCCCAGGTTTTTTTGGGACTGATCCTGGGAAAAAGGGGGTGCTTCCCAAATGTTCTTCCTCCAAAGTACGCACCCACATCCAGGGTCCAAATCAATGCCAGAATCCCAAGGGGAAACCTAAAATCATAAGTCACGGGGTTAACATTCCCCTCTTCAAACCCCATCCGAAAAAAAAGTAACAAAGGGCCGAAGCAGTACACCAATCCCAGCATAATGTGGCCCAGGCTTTCCACAGGAACTTTTTCCTGAGGGTTGAATAGCGCAATTAGTAAGAAGCATACGGGTAATAACGGCAGCAGATGAATAGTCACATCTGATTCGGGCACCCAATAAAGCATTCCCAGCTCTACTACCCACAGCAAGCCTCCTGCCACTAACGCAGCACTGCTGTAACGAGCTGTAATGGGCTTGAGCTTCAAAAACTCCCATAAACCCGCAAGGGAGACGATCAGGCCAAAAAGCCATAGCCCATAGGCCGAAGACACTACAGCACCAATGGCAACAGCACCGGCCACCAAACCAGTAAGTAAACGTTGGAGCAGGTTACTCATGAGAAATTATATTCGGAGAAACTGCATCATTTTTAGGCTTGATGAACCAATAAGTAAGCCCAAACAGTAAAACAGCTGAAAGGACCCCCCAATACCATGCAATTCCATTGGATGGATGAAAAATTTCATCCGGACTTGTACCTTGAACAAGAGAAATGTATACAACCACAAGAGAAATTAGGTTATTTGCACAGTGAGCTAAAATGCTGACTTTCAAATCTCCAGTCCTCCAGAACAGATACCCCAATACGGCACCTAACACCAACCTAGAGAAAAACCCATAGAATTGAAAGTGAACCAGACTGAAAATCGCTGCACTCACCCAGATCGCTAAATGGGGATTCCATACCCTGGTTAACCGCTGTTGCAATACACCCCGGAAAAATACTTCTTCACAAATTGCAGGAACAATTGCAAACACCAATGCATTTGCCAGAAAGACCTCAAAGCGAACGTCTAACAACACTTGGGAAACCAATTCGAGGCTTCTACTTTCTGCCTCATGGATACCCGTTTCGAGATCTGAAAAGAATGAAGGCAAGCGAAATGTTTCTACATTGAAGGTGACTAGCTGTACAAACGGAATACTTACCACAACAATGATTACCGCAAATGCGAAATGTTGAAGAGATACTTTCTCTGGCAGTCGAAGTTCCTTTACAGGACTTCCAAGCAACCAAGCGATCAGAAAGGCTGGAAGAAACCAAGTGAATACCTGACTCCCTGTCTGGACCCACCTCACCAAAGACGAAGGAGTGCCATCTCCGACCTGCAACGTCTGATCATAGGGTATATCATACCCTAGGGATAGAAAAAACAGGAAAACTGGAACCAGCGTCAGAATGGCTAAAAAGTGCAGAAAAAATAAAAGGATAAGGGCGAACCCTGTCTGCTGACGGCAGTTTTGACGCAATAATTGGAAGAGGTTCACTGACTATTCACTAATAAATGTGTAACTTACCACCAGAAATTTTGGGTTAAAATTATGGAATTTAACTCAATTTCCGATCTAAAGGTAAAACAAGGTAAAACTCTTTACGAGAATCATCCCGAAATGGTAAAAATCGGACCTGTAGCAATAGGCGAATATCCCTTGATGTTAGCTCCCATGGAAGACGTGAGCGATCCTCCCTTCAGGGTACTTTGCAAGGAGATGGGAGCAGACGTGGTGTACACGGAATTCATCAGTTCCGAGGGGTTGATCCGTGATGCAACTAAAAGCCTGGAAAAGCTAGACATTTACGACAGCGAACGTCCGGTAGGCATCCAGATTTTTGGCAACGAGATTTCTTCCATGCGGGAGAGTGCCCGGATTGTGGAGCAGGTTCAACCGGATATCCTTGACATCAATTATGGATGCCCAGTAAAGAAAGTTGCCTGCAAAGGGATGGGAGCGGGTATCCTTCGGGATATCGATAAGATGGAGCGGCTGACCAAAGAGATCGTGGACGCCACAGAATTACCGGTCACCGTAAAAACCCGATTGGGATGGGATGCAGATTCTATCCGCATCGTAGAAGTGGCCCTTCGCTTACAGGATGTAGGGATTAAGGCCCTGACCATCCATGGGCGTACCCGAAAGCAGATGTATAAGGGGGTCGCCGATTGGGAACCCATACAGGAAGTTGCCAGTCACCCGGACATTGAAATTCCCATTTTTGGAAATGGGGATGTGGATTCGCCCGAGAAGGCCCTGCTGATGCGTCAAAAATATGATGTATCCGGTATCATGATTGGAAGAGCTGCCATCGGGAACCCCTGGGTGTTTAACCAGATCAAGCACTTTTTTGCGACTGGTGAGCACTTGCCCCGCCCTACTTTGAAAGAACGGGCACAGGTTTGCAGAAGGCATTTGCTCATGTCTGTCGACTGGAAAGGAGAAATTGTGGCCATCCGGGAAATGCGCCGGCATTATGCCAACTACTTCCGAGGAATCCACAATTTTAAACAAACCCGCATTTTGTTGGTAACTTCTGAAAACCTGAATGAAATTTTAGATACCTTGAGTGCCATCGAGGAAATGCCTGAAAGCAGGCCCGTGATGGCTGCCTGAGCCTATTTGTATTTTGTTAATTTTCGTATTTTCTTAGGAAAATTGAGTATTTGGCTATCATTTAATTGACCGCTTACTATGAAATTTCGACTCTTGCTAATCATCGGGTGCCTGTTGTGGACACATCAGATTTCGGCCCAGTCCGACGTGGATGTGACCAAATTAACGGCTGATACCCAGACTTTTATTTTCAGTGACAATAAAAGTACTGTCAAGAATTACATTTATGCCGAACTGGAAGGCAAGACGGCCTGCTGTGGAAGCGACCGTATCTACCTGGAAGTACGTATCGATCCTACGGGATGGGTGGTACAAGCCAAGACCCTTACCGGCAAGAATGAATGCTTTAAAAAGTCGGCCATGGATATTGTGAAAAATATCAAATGGAACGCCAAAGACTTCAAAGCACCAAAATCTGTCTACTTCGAAATCAAGCCCGAAATGGACTGCGAAGGGCGCGACAATTCCTATCAGCAGATTCAGATTTTCCACAATGAAAAACTGGATGCTAATGGAGTACCATTGACCTATGCAAGCTCCACCGGCGTGTCCGCCAGCAAAGCTTCTGGTGGAACTGTTACGCCCACCGGCGTACCAGCTCGTCCGACTGAGGAGGAAATGGCTACTACAGTTGAAGAAACAGAAGAAGATATCGCAGCTTCCGACGAGGTTCAGACACCTCCAGTGGTAGAAACCGAGGAAGCTGACGAAGTAGAGCCTGAAGCTCAACCAGAAGAGACTGTTGCGGCAACTCCTCAGTCCAGCCCATCTCAACCCATTGCTTCTTCAGCACAGCCTGCTACCACCACCCCAGCAGCGGCTGATGAAGAGTTAGAGCGCGTTAAGCGCATGGCAGAACTGGAGCGTAAAAAATACGAAGAAGAGGTTGCCCGCTTGAAAGCCGAAAAGGAAGCTGCTGAAGCTGAAAAAGAAGCCCAGGCAAGTCGGTTAGATGAAGAGAGACGCCGTCGCCAGCAAGCCGAAAAGGAAAGAAACAACATCGCTGCTAAAAACAAGCAGTACGAGCGCAATCAAATCGCCTCCAGAAACGACAGCCGCTCAAATAGCAGTCGTGGCCAGGATGATGGCTACCGTAACGAGAGCAGTTCTCGCTCAAGTTATGATTACCGCTCGGGAAACAGCGGCAGAGACCGCGATCGGTACAACAGTGGAGATGGGGATGCACCCCAGCGTCAATTATCTGCTTCAGAGCGTGCTCGTGATGAAAAGCGCAGGATGGAAGAGCAGATGAACCGCCTAGCCAGTGACATTCGCCAGCAAGAATCTGAGAATCGTCGCATCACTCAGGACGCAGAACGACGTAAGCGCGAACTGGCAAAGCTACAAGAGGATATTCTCCGCAAAGATGAAGAGATCAGAAAGCAGCAAGAGCAGGAAGAACTGCAACGCATTGAAAAAGAGCGTCGAGATGCTGAAGAGCGAAAGCGCCAGCAAGAGCGTGAAGTTCAGCGTCAGATGGATGAGCTCAAGCGTAAGCAGGCTGAGGTGGATCGTATGATTGCCGATCTTCAGCGCGTAGAAAATGAGTTGAAGCAGAAAGAAGATGCCAAGGTTCAAAAAGAACAAGAAATTACCCTTGAGCAGACCAAGCGTCAGCAAATGCTTGAAGCTCAAATTGACCAGTTAAAAATGACTGCTGGTACCTCTGCTCCTGTAAATTCAGGAACATCTCCTTCTGCGGTCTCGTCCTTAATGGTCTCCGACAGTGGTGGAAACAATCAGGCTGTGATGGTACTGGCCCAGCAGATTGATTTGCTCCGTCAGGAAATCCTTCGCCTGCAAATGTCGGTAGGTCAAGGAGGGGGAACCCCAAGAGGGGGAACTACCGTTCGTACCCCAGTCACTCGTACTTCAAAAGCTCCTGCTTCTTCTACTCAGCAAGCTGCCAGCAACAGCGCATGGAAGAAGATCGAGATGTTCCCAGAAGATAGGACAGCTTACCAGGGCGTACCTGTAAAAGCTACCGGAAACATCAAAGTAGGAGACCGCGGCCCAGATGCAAGTCATGCTGACACCCACAAGAATTTACCTGGTCCTGATATGAAAGAGCCTGTTTACAAAGGCGGAGACAAGGCTACCATGAAGCGATTCATTGCAGAAGAACTGCGCAAAGGTGGTGTTTGTGGATTGGCACAGTCTGTTTTCGAACTGACCGTTTCTCCAACTGGTACAGTTACCAGTTACCGGGTGTTTACTTCTAACAACGTGCAGGTAGCAACCCTTCTCCCTGGTATCTTAACCCGCCTGGAATTCCAGCCAACTGGCACACAAATTTCCAGCATCTCCTACGTAGAGTTTAAAGCTGAAATTGTTTGTGAAGGGAATGAAACCCGGATCAACATTCGCGAAGTAGAGGATATCCTCAACGCCCAGCCTTAATTCTTTTTGCGGTCAATGAAATTTTAAAGTGCTCCGATTGGAGCGCTTTTTTTATTTGGTTTATTGGTGTGAAGGTGAACTTTCCCAAGAATAGAACAAAATGATATCAGGATACATGTACATCCTGGAGTGTGCAGACGGTAGCTACTACACTGGCAGCACGATTGATTTAAACAAGCGATTGGCCCAACACTTGGCAGGCGAAGGGGCAAACCACACAAGAAAAAGGTTACCGGTCAGATTGGTATATTTTGAAGCATACACCTCAATAACCGAGGTATTCTACAGGGAGAAACAAGTCCAAGGATGGAGTCGAAAAAAGAAACAGGCACTCATAAATGGGGATTTTGACAAGCTACCCGAACTTTCAAGGAACTACATGCAATATGAGCGACCAGGAAAGGAGAAAGAACCGAGCAGCTTAAAAGCCTCGGAAGAGGAAGAATAAAATGTGTGGTGGCTTCGACACGCTCAGCCACCGGTTTTACTTATCGGGCAAGGCCGCCTCTCCCGAACCCTGAGCTTGTCGAAGGGTAAATGGAACTTGTCGTTTTTGGCTTCTGGTTTCGACAGGCTCAACCTCCGCAGCGATATTCGAACCCTGAGCTTGGCGAAGGGTGAGACAATAAGGGTTTCGACACGCACAGTCACCGATTAGGTTTTATCAAGTAAGGTGTACTGTCTTGGAAAAACAAGCTTCCACTATTTCGCAGTTATAGAATAACTCAGTCCCATCTTCAATTGAGGAATCTGTTCCAACGTGATAGACTCAGCAGGAGAAGGCACCTTCCCAAACGGAGAGGTAAACACCTGCCAATAACGATCAGTATCGGCTTCATAAAGTTCCAACTCACGTCCTGCAATCATACCGACATCGAAGGTTAAAAACAGGTTTTTCTTGAGTTCATAGTGCCCGAATAGGCTAAAATTGACATAGCTATCATTGATCACCTGAAGCTGGGTATCGTTATTGAACTGGGCAGAAGTGTTATGTACCTGAAGCTTGAAACCAGTAGAGACCTTTTTACTGGCCTGATAGGTCAACATCAGTTGCTGAGGAATAGGACCATTCAATGAAAGCTTGTCCGAGATTTCCCAATTGATATCCAATAGGGGCACGACGACATGACGCACGAATTGTTGGGAATACGCAACCCCAGTACCAATCTGTAGCTTCTCACTCGCCTTAAACCTAAAGGTGACACCAGCAGAATATTGAAGACTTCCGAAGGAAATATCCTGAAAGTCCCCGCTGAGCCCAGGCGTAAAAAATACCCCTATCCTGGCATCATTGTTAAACCTGCGGCTGTACAATAACACCAGGTCTAATCCATGAAGATTTTCAACTCCGTTTTCAAAAATATTGTCATACCCGAAACGGGTGTACTTAACCCCAGTTAGAAAAACGTCATTTGAATCTCGAACGGCAGGAAACTTCACTTCCAGGCTATAATTCATCAGGTTGTAGCCATTATCCTGATGAGTCACGGGAACATAAGAGCCCTGAAGGCTAAAAAGGTCTAGTTGCTGGGCGTAACAGGAAGCCGAAACACACCAAACGATGAGGGTAATTACAAAATATTTCATTTTCAGATATCAGGTAATAGGGTTCCGTCTTCAAGCTCAATAATCCGGTCACAATTGGCAGCAAAGTCATCATCATGGGTAACCGCAATGATGGTTTGTCCACGCTCCTTGGCGAGTTCTCGGAAAATGTCAAAGACGATTTGGGTATTTTTAGAATCCAGGTTTCCGGTAGGCTCATCTCCCATGATGATGGCAGGGTCATTGATCAATGCCCGGGCGATGGCCACCCGCTGTTGCTGCCCTCCGCTCAACCGGTTGGCTTTTTTTACAGCCTGGTCTTTGATCCCTAACAGGCCGAGGTTTTCCATGGCCTTTTCCCGAATCTCTCCCTGGCTTTTCTGGCCCAGTTTCAGGGCAGGCAGCATGACATTCTCCAATGCTGTAAACTCTGGCAGGAGGTAATGGAACTGGAACACAAAACCGATATGGGCATTTCGAAAGGCGGCCAGTTCATTTTGTCCCTTCCCGGTTAAGGTGGTTCCATTAATGGTGAGGTTTCCCTGGTAGTCGGTATCCATTGTGCTTAGCACATAAAGCAGCGTCGATTTCCCAGAACCCGATTTCCCAATAAGAGACAAAAACTCTCCTTTCTCGACGTCAAAGCTCAAATCTTTTAGCACGTGAAATTGCTGTGGCTCGTGAAAGTATTTATTGATCTGCCGGGCAGATAAGGCAATGTTGTTCATGGTGTTATCCTCTAATGATTTCAACAGGGTCCACTTGGGATGCTTTTCTGGCTGGGAGGTATCCTGCAAGGAAAGTGGTAGCCAATCCAAAAATGAAGGCCAGAACATAGTCTACAGCCCGATACGAGATAGGAAGGCTGGTCATGGTGCCAACGACGAAGGGCGTATTATCTACAATTACACAAATGAGGTAACCCAGCCCCATTCCGATGAGGTTACCAATTACACCGATAACAATTGACTGTAACAGAAAAATCTCGACCACATCCCTTCCCTCAAATCCCATTGCTTTCAGGATGGCGATTTCACGGATTTTTTCATTGACTGTCATGTTCATGATGTTGTAAATCCCAAATCCCGCCACCAGGAGAATCGTCAGAGAAACAGCCAGGGCGATGATGTTGCGCAGCTCATTTCCCGCCACCAATTGTCCATTGGACTCTTGCCAGGATTCCACCTTATAAGGAATGTTTTGACTGATTTGAGTAGCAACTGCCTGTGCCTTCTCATACTCCTTCATATTCACCTGGATATCCGTCACGTAGCTCATGTTTTTGGACAATAACTGACGTGCTGAGTTGATGCGGATGTAGCCCTTACCGTTATCCACACTTTTCATGGAGGTCTCAAAAATGGCCACCACCTCATAGGTTTTCGTGACGCCATCAGCAGTTAACACAAATACATTGTCGTTGAGGCTTACGCTGAGTTTTTTCGCCAATCCTATTCCGATGATGATGCCATCCTGGCGATAATTGAGGTCTTCCCAGTTGCCTTCCACAACGTACTCCTGGGTGCCAAACATCTCCGCATTCTTGACGGGGTCTATTCCAGCCAACATGCCATTAATCTTTACTGCTCCATTTTGGAAAAACATACTGATGTTGACCTCAGGAGCCACCACTGCCACTGCGGGGTTGTTTTCCAGAAAATTGATGTATTTCTGAGAATTGGTGATTCCTTCTGTGTACTGGATCACTTTGGGGTTGCGGAGGTGCACCACCTCTTGGTCACTCACTTGTGTAGCCAGCAGGTCGGTACGGTCTTCTGGGACATCATTGTATACCCGAATGTGAGCAAGAGTGCTGAACGCCATATCGTCCTGGATATCATTGACGCCATGCATGAAACTGTTCATGGCCACGTACATCGAAATGCCAAAGGTTACGCTCAGCACAGCTACCAGGGTCTGCTTCATCCTGGAGGTCAGGTGGGCAAAGGCAATTTTATAATTGGTGGATTTCATAAGGCTACATGCTTAATAAAATGGTGTTTCCCTGTTCCAATCCACCAGATACTTCCGTCCATTGATTGTTTTTAATCCCCACTTGAATCGCCTTTTTTGATTGATTTTCAAGCAGTACACTGTCTCCCGGAAGCAGGAATTCCGTAGGAATCACCAGGGCATTTTCCTTTTGGGCTACCACGATGTTGGCCTGCAGACGTGTACCAGGATAAAGGGGAGAGGGAGGATTTTGGAAGGTAGCCTCAACAATGAAGGATTGTTGCTGGTCATCAAATGCAGGGAATATTTTGCTGACCACTGCTTCGTATACGCTGTCATTGTCGGTATTGAGGGATACCAATGTGCGTTGTCCTTCCTGGACCAGGTTGATGTCTTCTTCAGCTACGTAGAGCTTCACAATTGTATTTCCTCCACCAATTTTAGCCAAGGTCTCCCCTCGGCGAATGATCTCCCCTTGAGATTTGTAAAGGTGGAGTACCTTCCCATCAATCACCGAACTGATCACATAATCATCGCTGTACTTCTGCTGGATTTTGAGCTGGTCCTCTGCATTTCTCAGGCTGAGCCGAAGAGAATTTTCCAGGTCCACCAGAGATTGTTCCAATCGCTCCAGGCTGTTGTGAGAAGACTCGTATTGGAGCTTTGCCTGCTCGTGCTCTACCTTGGAAACCGCTCCTGTTTCTACCAATTGGCTGTAGCGGTCATAATTCTTCTTATCCTGTTCCAATTGGGTCCTGGCTTGAGCAATCTTCAATTTCAGGTCAACCACTTGGGGAGAGGAAGGAGAGGCCTTTCGACGGGCATCCTGATAGTTTGCCTCTGCAGTGGACAATTGAGCCGATTGGACTTCCTGGGAAAGCACAAACAAAGGGCTCCCGGGTTTCACCTCAGAACCTTCATCAACCAATTGCTGGTGGATTTGTCCCTCAGAATTAGCCATGACCAGGTATTCTTCGGATGTGACAATAAATCCACTCGCAAATACGGCATCAATGATGTCTTTTTGCTGGACTTCCGTCTGTGTTACTTCCTTACAGCCAGACATGGCCAAGGATA
>JBCDIQ010000090.1:0-16706 GCA_039024295.1 Bacteroidota bacterium
CATTAAGCTGGCAGTAGGTGCCGCCCAACGGCCGCCACCGCCTCCTGAATTCTCGATGATCACAGCCACCGCAATCTTGGGATTTTCCTTCGGCGCAAAGCAAATAAATGTGGCGTGGTCTTCCCCATGGGGGTTTTCAACCGTCCCAGTTTTTCCACACACCACAATGTCTTCGATAAATGCCCGCCGGGCCGTTCCCGTAGCCACCACCTGCTCCATTGCATCAGCAACGGTCTGGAAGTGCTTTTTATCGATGGAAGTGGTGTTTTTATCATAGCTGATTTTTTCCCACACATTTTTCTGGTTCTTCCCTGCCTTTTTCCGGGCTTTCACAAAGTGAGGCGTAACATAAAATCCTTGGTTTGCAATCAGAGCCGCCATATTAGCCATTTGGAGGGGCGTCATCAGGATTTCGCCTTGCCCAATGGCATTGCTGATAATGGTGGTAGCCACCCAACGGTTTTCCCCATAGATTCGGTCGTAGAAGTTGTGCTTAGGAATCAGGCCATCTTCTTCATATGGAATATCTACCCCCAGCTTCCGTCCCAAGCCCATCTCCACCATGTATTTGCGCCAGGTGTTGAAGGCTTCATAGATGTTTTCGAACTTCCGGCTATGCAGGAAATCCATATAGGTAGCAGCAAAAAATGAGTTACAGGAATACTTGATGCCGTCTTTCAAGGCTAATGGAGTGATGTGAAAACGACAACCAGGCTTTCCGCGGTTGCGCTTAAATCCCCCTCCACAGCCATAGTAAGAATGGGGGGTAATGATCCCTTCATTCAGGGCTGCAAGCGCCATAGCAACTTTATAAATAGAGCCAGGAGGATACTCTGCCATGAGGGGGCGGTTGAATAAGGGGTTCAGGGTGTCTTCCTGTAGCTTATTCCAGTTACGGCCAAGTTCTGCTCCAGTTAACTGACCGGGGTTATAGGAGGGAGAACTCACGAAAGCCAGGATTTCTCCACTGTTGGGTTCAATTGCCACAATACTGCCCCGCTTGTTTTGCATCAACTCTTCTCCAAATGCCTGCAAGTCGGTATCTATCCCCAGCATCAGGTCAGTACCGGTGATGGCTGTTTCGTCCAAGCGGCCATTTCCATAGCTGCCCACCTCACGGTTGTAAACATCTTTGAGGATAACCTTTTGACCCTTCTCTCCGCGCAAATCTTCTTCATATTTCCGTTCAATTCCAGACTTGCCCATCATGTCGCGCATCTGGTAGTAGCCATCTGAACTGTTAATGTCGCGCTTATTTACCTCGCTGATGTAGCCCAAAAAATTGGCCCCAACCGGATAGGCATACGCACGTTTGTTGCTAACATGAAAATCAATTCCACCAAAGCCCCACAACTGCTCCGACAAGGCACTTTGTTCTTCTGGATCAATGTAGCGCGCCAGAATGGATTCCTTTACGTCAGAAAAAATCTTGGCTTTTGCAATGCCTTTTTCCAGTTCTGCCTTTTCCATTTCCAGGTTATTTAGCAGCAGGCTGGTATCGGGAATATTCAGGTCCCTCGGGGTAATGGTAAGGTCAAAAATAGGGCTATTGCTCACATAAACCTTGCCATAACGGTTATAAATGGTTCCACGTGGCGGCACCACAGTTTTGGTTTTGATCACATTCCGGCTGGCCCGGCCACGGTAAGAGGGGTCCAATACCTGGATAGAAAATAGCCGCAGGATCAGCACAAAAAATACTGCTCCAATCACCCAGACCACAATTTTACCACGTATCTCCATTAGCTATAACCTGGTTCGAATTAGTTCTTTTTATAAAAGATAATCGTGAGCACAAAACACCACGCAAAGGTGTACCCTGATCCCAGAAATATCTTTGACAGGGTGTACCAAAAATTACGAAAGCCAAATGCTTCCAGCAAATAAAAAGCGATGTGATGGCAAAAAATGAGCGGAAACAAAAAAGCCGCGTACCAGAGCACATTCTGGTTTTCAAGTGAAATTTCCCCTGTATTTCTTCCCGGGCTGGAAGGCGTAAGGAAGGTCAGCACGTACTCCCGGACCCCGATGGTGAGCAAGGCAGAGAATGCCTGAAGCCCACTCAGGTAGGTTTCTGAGAAAAAATCTACCATCAACCCCGCCCCGAAAGCCAGCACATACAGCAACGGTTTGGGAAGTTCCAACGGAAGAAAACACACAAACAGCAGGAAGGGATAAGGAACTACCCATCCAAACAGCACCAGTTCATTAAATAGCACCACCTGTAAAAACAAGAGCACTAGGAAAGCCAATATTTGACGAAGAACTGGGTTCATTCTTGTGGTAGATTTACTTCAAGAGAGTCTATTTCAGCCTTATACTGAACTTTTACCAAAAACACATGCGAAAGGGAACGAAAATCTGTCGTCAGCTTAACTTTTGCCTCGTAAAATCCAGACTCCAGGTCTTGCTCCATTTCCGAAACCTTTCCCACAGGAAAACCAGGAGGAAAAATGGTGCTATTCCCAGAGGTTACTACCAGGTTACCGGTATCAAGGGAGGCTGTGAGTGGAAGAAAGTTCAGATAGCCCTCCTTATAATCTCCCTGCTGCCAGGAATAAGTCCCAATTTGGTTACTGGGCTTTACTTTGATGCTGAGTTTAAAGCCTACGTTTAAGGCACTTAGGGCCAGACAATAGTTTTTGCTCACCCGGATTACTACTCCTGCTATCCCCTTCGGAGAAATGACCCCCATTCCGCGCTCCACTCCATGAACCGATCCCTTATTAATGGTGAGGTAATTATAGGACCGGTTTACGGTATGCTTGATCGCGCGTGCGGGCAAAAATGAATGCTGTTCAAATGACCCCAAACTGTCGAGCAGGGCTACATTCACAGAGTCAACCAATCTCAATGAATCCCGCATCAGCAGCCCTTTTGTGAGGTGAAGCTCCTTGTTCAGGCTGTCGATTTGGCTGTAGTAGTTTTGAAGTTCTACTTTGAGTTCTTCGTTGGCTGTCTTCAAATAAAAATAGCCCTTGACTTCTTGCTTGGTTTTATGAAACCCAGAGGTTGTATCCAGTACCCAATCTCCAAAACGATGCCGCTGGTGATCGTTAAAATTGACCACTAGAAACAATGCTATTCCTTCAAGCAGAAGGAACAGAATGAGGTTGCGAAACTGACCGAGGAAGCTTAACAGCCGATACATGCGGCTCGAAGTTACAAAAATCAGTTCATGAGGTAACGATACTCGTCGAGGTTTTTCAAGACGATCCCAGTGCCGCGAACAACTGCCTTTAAGGGATCTTCTGCCACGTGAATCGGGAGTTTGGTTTTTTCTGCCAAACGAATATCCAATCCACGGAGCAACGCTCCACCACCTGTCAGATGAATCCCTTTTTCGTAAATATCCGCAGAGAGTTCTGGCGGGGTACTTTCGAGGGCTTTCAGCACCGCATCTTCGATTTTGGTGATGGACTTGTTGAGGGCATGTCCGACCTCTTTGTAGGAGATAGAAATGGTTTTGGGAATTCCGGTCATCAAGTCTTTCCCACGGATTTCGATGTTATCCGGTGGGTTGTCAATTTCAGGAAGGGCTGCCCCTACCTCAATTTTGATCCGTTCAGCACTCCGCTCACCAATCAGCATGTTGTGCTGTTTCCGCATGTAGTCGAGGATGTCGTCGTTGAATTCATCCCCGGCTATTCGAATACTTTGGTCGGTTACGATACCCGAAAGCGCGATTACGGCAATTTCGGTAGTTCCCCCACCGATGTCCACAATCATTTGTCCGGTTGGCTCCTTGACATTGATCCCAATCCCGATGGCTGCTGCCATGGGTTCAGGAATCAGGTGAACTTCTTTTCCTCCTGCTTGCTCAGCCGAGTCGATTACCGCACGTTTCTCTACCTCGGTAATGCCGGAAGGAATGCAGATCACCATGCGGTAACTGGTGGAAAAGAATCGGCGCTTATTCTGGATCATCTTGATCATGCCCCGAATCATATGCTCGGCAACTGTGAAGTCAGCGATTACTCCATCCCTGAGTGGACGAATGGTTTTATATTTTTCGTGGGTTTTTTCGTGCATTTGCTGGGCCTCTCGCCCAATAGCAATCACCTTTCCGGAAATCCGGTCGATTGCTACAATGGACGGCTCATCTACCACCACCTGGTCATTGTACATGATCAGCGTGTTGGCGGTGCCGAGGTCTATGGCTATATCGGTTGTTAGAAAATCAAAGAGCCCCATTTATCGATTATGGTACAATTAAATGTGTGTACAATGTTCAATCAAATACTTCTCACCTCAAAATTCTGCCCCGCTGTATCGTTTAATGCTTAAAATGCCGGATACCGGTGAAAATTAAGCACATGTCATGAGTTTCACAAAAGTTGACGGTATCTTCATCTCTTCTTGATCCGCCTGGCTCCACGACAACTTCCACCCCACATTGATGTGCGATTTCTACAGAATCAGCAAAAGGGAAAAAAGCATCGGAAGCCAACACAGAACCTTGAAGGTCAAACCCTTTGTCTTGAGCTTTGGCAATCGCCTGCATGAGGGCGTCTACGCGTGACGTTTGGCCAATGCCACTGCCAATGAGCTGCCCATCTTTCACCAGTGCAATGGCATTCGACTTGAGGTGCTTTACGACCTTATCACCAAAGTAAACATCGGTCAATTCCTTGTCGGTAGGCTGGCGCGTACTTTTCACTGTGATATCTGCCGGCACCAGGTTTCGAACATCTTTTTCCTGAACCAAAAAGCCATGCAGCAGACTTTTTTCACTCACAGTCGCCCTGGGAGCATCGGTACGCTGAAGTAGAATGCGATTTTTCTTCTTCTGGAGGATTTCCATCGCTCCGTCTGTAAACCCTTTTGCCGCCAATACTTCAAAAAATAGCTTGTCAATTTCTGTAGCGACGGCTTCGTCAACGATTCCATTACAGGCCAGGATTCCACCGAAAGCAGAAACAGGATCACCTGCGAGGGCACGCTTCCAGGCATCAAGCAAATCAGTCCCGATGGCGCATCCACAAGGATTGGTGTGTTTGATTACGGCAAAGAAGGGCACATCTTCAAACTCATCCACCAATTCAAGTGCTCCTTCAATGTCTACCAAATTGTTGTATGAAAGTGCCTTGCCGTGGAGCTGGGTAAATACTTTCGATAAATTTCCGTAGAAATGCCCTTTCTGATGGGGATTTTCTCCATACCTGAGCACAGTTGGGTCCTGGTAGGATACTTTCAGGCTATTCGATTCGGGAGCAAGGTACTGGAAAATGTGGCTATCGTAATGCGAGGACACGTCAAATGCAGCTCCTGCCAGTTGCTTTCTCTGTGAAAGATCAAGTGCTCCATCTTGTTGGGCCAGCCAATCAGCCACCTTCCCATAATATTGCTGGGAAGGAATTACTGCTACCTCACGGAAGTTTTTGGCGGCCGCCCGAATCAGGGCAATTCCACCAATATCAATTTTTTCAATCACTGCTGCCTCCTCTGCTCCAGAGGCCACGGTTTCTTCAAAAGGATAGAGATCTACTACAACGAGGTCAATCTCGGGAATCTCGTATTTTGCCAGTTCTTCCAGGTCTTGAGCCTCCTGGCGGCGTGCAAGTATGCCGCCATGCACCTTGGGGTGTAAGGTCTTTACCCTTCCTCCCAGGATGGAGGGATAGCCCGTCAAATCGGCAACCTCTACTACTGTTGCTCCCAGCTCTTGAATGTATGCAGCAGTACCTCCTGTGGAGTATATCGTGGCATTTTGGGCCACCAAGGTTTCAATAAGTGAATCCAGCCCCTCCTTATGATATACAGAGATCAGGGCTGAGGTGATTTTTTTCTGGTCTTGCATGTAAATGAAAAGTGGGTCGAAATTACCACTAATTCGTTTGTGTGTGAAGCTTTTGTGCAACTTTTTCTACCTCAAGGGGATAAAAACGATGCTCCAGGCGCAAAACGGCTTGCTGAAGCTGAGCAGGTAGCCAGTTTTGTTGCACTTTTAGGGAAACCTGACGGAGTATTTTTCCCTGATCATACACCTCGTTGACTTCATGAATGGTCATGCCTGACCTCTGACTACCTGCTTTGATGACTGCTTCATGAACCCGCATTCCATACATCCCTTTTCCACCAAAATTGGGCAATAAGGAAGGATGAATATTCACCATTCTGCCGGAAAATGCACGGACAAGTTCCACCGGGATCAGCTTCAGATAGCCTGCAAGGGCGATCATTTGTATGCCCGCATCCTGTAGGTTCTTTACCAGATAGGCACCATCTCGATACTCCGTTTTATCCAGAACCATAGCAGGAATGCCGTGGTTTTCAGCTCGCTTTAGTACCCCGGCCTGGGCATTGTTGGTTACGATCAATTTTACCGAAAAGTGGGAACTGGTTGTTGCGTGTTGGAGAATGGCTTCTGCATTAGAACCACCACCGGAGGCAAATATAGCAAGAGAAATGGGAGGTTGCACGTTGAATTGTTTGTGGCAAATATACAGACAGATACGGGGGAAATTCGAAGTATTTTACCTAAATCGACCCCACCACTTAGACACAACCTTTCATCCGGCTCCAGGTCAACTCCTCCAGAACTGAATATATTTGAATGAACAATTTGTCCCTAAATCTTCATCGATTAAGTTTGCAGCTAACTTACCTACCAGCAAGCACCCCTAAATTTGTGTTCTATGGATACTTCCTCCACTTACATTTTTGCATACGGCACCTTAAGGAGTGGCTTCGAGCAACCCCTGGAAGAATTTTTCCCAGATGAGGTCACAATGTTGGGAAAGGGTACCATTCAAGGTCTGTTGTACCTGGTAAAATACTATCCTGGGCTGATCCTTCCAGAAGAAGGAGGAGGAACTGTATTCGGTGAGGTGTATGAACTCTCAGATGCCTCTTTACTGGAGGAGTTGGATCAATACGAGGGAATCAATGAATCCTATAAGGAACCGCACCTTTACAAACGGAAGCAGGTGGAGGCCACCTTGGAAAATGGCGAGAAATTCATGTGCTGGACCTATTGTTACAATTGGCCGATCGAATCTAATATGCCCTTGATTGAATCAGGTGACTTTGCGGATTATCGCGGTACTTGATGTTTAAGCTAAACCACTATAGTTTCCTGCCTTTTCTCAGAGAAGGTTTTAGAAACTGATTTCAGGAGCTGAAGGGATTTCTCCAATCCTTTGCCAAGCATCATACGAAGGATACTCGATTTGAGCTTTGCCAGATGATCCGAGGGATCGTGGTGCATTTCCGCCTGAACGTGGGTTCCGGTAGGAGAAGGGGTCAGTTCAAAAAGGTTTACCATGCTCTTGGCCAACCCCAGAGGAGGGTTATGAACCCGCTCTGCGTAGACTCTTGTTCCGGCAGGCGCATTAGCTGCTAAGGTCTCGAATTCCAATTCCCCCAAGCTGATTACACAGGTGTGTTCAGTGCCTATCCGATTGACCCTTGAGGCGTTGTATTCAACAGATTTTACCCCGGGAGACCATTCTTTTCGCCATTCCAATGAGCTGATTAAGTCGTAGGCATCATCAATACCCAGTGGAAGTTCAATTTCTTTTACCACCGGATTAGCTGTTTTTTCAAAGTCGGGAGCGACCTGAGGTTCCGGAACAAGGTGGTGCAAGTGCGACAGCAATGCGTACTTGAACGGCACAGGAGCAAGGTGGTCATATTGAGCTTGCCCCATCCCTATCTCCAGGTCTTGCCATTGATCCATCTCAAGTGGACAGGTTTTCTTAGTTATCAGCACATATTCATCTCCTTCCAGGTCATTCTTCAATAATCGGTGCGCCACGATAACGTCTGGGCCGTAGAGTTTCTGGTGGTCTTTCACTTGAATAAGTTGTACCTCTCCCTGATGGGCTACTATTTTCAAGGTCAGCTGGGAAGCGGTACGGCAAGCACCACAATTGCAAATCCGATCATTTTCGAATTGCTTTAGGTGGGCATGAAATGCAATGAACAGGCTTCTGGCCTGTTCCAGGATTTCTTCTGGCGATGGAACCCTCTCGTATTTATAAAACAAAATGGCATCCCCTTCAATTTCAGATACCTCCAGTCCCAGTTTATCGTGATCAATGATCAACTCCAACAATTCCGCAATGATTTGTCGGCTGTGAAGGATTTCAGTGGAATTGACAAACTGGGTAAATCCACTGATGTCGGGAATAAACAAAAAAGATGGCCGACTCATAAGGGTAGAGGTTGTGTAGGCAAAATGTACGCAAAATTCCTGATTACGTTGGTCTTAGAAACTGTCTTGATTTTGGCTTTTGAAAGGGAAAATCGAATGTTTGGGTTCTGGCAAGCCGCTTTTCGCGAAGAATAACCCCGAGAATCGGGGTTTTGAGCGAAAAAGGCGATGTCCAGGTTCCAAAAAGGTGATTTTCTTCTCGACCATGCATTTCAAGACCGTTTCTTGACAAAAAGATAAAGGAGGCACTCCCCAGGGGAGGCCTCCTATTGACTTGCCACAGTATAACTTACGCAAATGCCTGTCCTACATGCTTTTGCTGCATGTCGGTGGTGATCTCATCAAGCACTTGAGGATCTTCAATAGTGGAAGGCATTTTATAATCCTTGCCATCGGCGATCATGCGCATGGTTTTCCGAAGAATTTTACCCGAACGCGTTTTGGGCAGACGTTTTACCAATAATGCCCGCTTAAAGGCTGCCACTGGTCCCACTTGCTCGCGCACCAGTTTGATCAACTGACGCTCTAACTCGGGCTCTTCCGCCGATACACCTTCTTTTTTTACAAAGAATCCGACTGGAATCTGCCCTTTCAGCTCATCTTCAATGCCGATTACACAACACTCTGCTACATCAGGATGGCTGGCAACTGCCTCTTCCATCTCTGCCGTTGACAAGCGGTGACCAGCCACGTTGATGATGTCATCAATGCGTCCGGTGATGAAAATGTAGCCATCCTCGTCCTTGTAGCCACCATCTCCGGAGAAGTAAAACCCTGGATAGGGATCAAGGTACCCGCTACGGAACCTATCATCGTTGTTCCACAAGGTAGGCAAGCAAGAAGGTGGCAGTGGCAACTTGATGCAAACGGCTCCTTCTTCATTCGGTCCTAGCTCTTCCTGGTTAGGCCCCAAAATTCGAATGTCGTATCCGCAGACTGCTTTGCTGGCCGAACCAGGTTTCACAGGGCGCATGCCGTACCCAGGCATTTGAGAGATCATCGGCCAACCGGACTCAGTTTGCCACCAGTTATCAATTACGGGAACCTCCAATAAGTCCTTCGACCAATTATAGGTTGCTACGTCACACCGCTCACCTGCCAGGAATAGGTATTCCAAGCTTGGCGTAGGATACTTCTCTTTAAAGGTACCGTTCGGGTCTTCTTTTTTGATCGCCCGGAAAGCTGTAGGAGCGGTAAACAGCGTTTTTACATTGTGCTGGTTGATCACCCGCCAAAAGGTTCCGGGGTCCGGGGTCTTGATCGGCTTCCCTTCAAACATGATGGAAGTACACCCATTAATCAGGGGACCATAAATGATGTAGGAGTGCCCAACTACCCAACCAATGTCTGAAGCCGCCCAGTAGACCTCTCCGGGTTTGGTGTGATAGACATAATTCATGCTGTACTTCAGGGCAACGGCATATCCCCCATTTTCCCGAATAATCCCTTTGGGCTTTCCGGTTGTACCAGAAGTGTACAAAATATACAAGGGATCCGCTCCATCTACTTCTACATATCCATGTGGTTCGGCTGTTTCCATCAGGGTAGCCCAGTCGTGATCACGACCTTCAATCATGGTTGCTGGCTCGACTTCTTCGCGCTGATACAGCACAACTGTACCAACTTTGTGCTGGGCTTCTTTAAGGGCTTGGTCCACAATGGGCTTATAGTGGACGTGACGGGAAATTTCGATGCCGCCATTTGCCGTTACGAGAACTTTGGGCTGGGCATCATCAATCCGAATGGCCAATTCATGGGGAGCAAATCCGCCAAAAACAACCGAGTGGATAGCCCCTAAGCGGGCACAAGCAAACATGGCAACAGCTGCTTGAGGAATCATCGGCATGTAAATGACCACCGTGTCTCCTTTTTGCACGCCGAGTCCTGCCAGCACACCAGCAAACTTGGCGACCTCATCCCGCATTTCGCGAAAGGTGTAGGATTCGATTTTACCTGTTACGGGTGAATCATAAATCAGGGCTGCCTGATCCCCACGACCATTTTCCACATGGTAGTCCAGTGCTACGTAACTTAAATTGATCTTTCCGCCGCGGTACCAGCGGTAAAAACCTTTTTCATCTACGCTCAATCCCTTTTCGGGCATCTCAAACCAAGGAATCTCGCGGGCTTGCTCCATCCAAAATCCCTCCGGGTCCTGGATGCTGTATGGGTATTGTTGATCGTATGTTTGCATATATCTATTTATTTAGATATGTAAATCTAAAAATAATTACTGTTTTTCGTAGGTGAAATGCCTAAAATCATTTTAGTTGATACTTTATAACATAAAGTGGGCTTTCTTATCTTTAGGCTTCAAATCAGGCAGCATGCAAAAACTCAACGGCAAAGAACTCTCTCAAATCATCAAGGAAGAATTAAAGGAACAGGTAGGTAAACTTGTTGCCAAGGGAAAACGACCTCCCCATCTGGTGGCCGTACTGGTCGGAGATGATGGGGCTTCTCAGACCTATGTTGGTCACAAAATTCGCAGTTGCGAGTACATTGGGTACCGTTCTACTTTGGTTCATTGGCCAGCAGACATCACAGAGGAAAAATTGCTGGCAAAAGTCGATGAACTGAATGAGGACCCCGAGGTGGACGGATTCATTGTTCAGCTTCCTCTTCCTGACCATGTTGATGCTGAAAAGGTCCTCAACCGGATTGACCCTAAAAAAGATGTAGATGGTTTCCATCCAGAGAACATTGGCCGTATGACATTGGGATTGCCCGCATTTTTACCTGCTACCCCGGCAGGAATCATGGAGCTCCTGGATCGCTACGAGATTAAAACTTCTGGTAAGAACTGTGTGGTAATTGGCAGGAGTAACATCGTAGGACGCCCCATATCTGTCTTGATGTCCCGAAAAGGCTATCCCGGCAATGCAACTGTGACAGTCTGCCACAGCCGAACTCCCATTGAGGAAGTGAAAGCCTATTGCCTGAAAGCGGATATCATCATCGTGGCTTTGGGAAAACCTGGATACCTCACGGGAGACATGGTTTCAGCAGGAACCGTGGTCATTGACGTTGGTACCACACGTGTGCCTGCCACCGACACGAAGTCCGGTTACCGGCTTAAAGGAGATGCGTTATTTGAAGAAGTGGCTCCCAAGTGCAGCTACATCACCCCTGTTCCGGGCGGGGTTGGCCCCATGACCGTGGCCATGTTACTAAAGAATACCATGCTTGCTTACGGTGACTGACCTAATTGCTCATTGGCCTAAAAAAAAAGCTGCAGCCTTCAAATAGGCCGCAGCTTACTTTATCTACCCTTGAACATTAGTCCTGATAGTATTCGTAGGCCAGTTGAATGACCTCTGCATACGGTAATGGGTTCACCTTACTTTCACGTTTCATTTCAGTCAATCGACCTTTTTCGTCATATGAGTATTTGACCTTGTATTGAAGTTGATCGTCCTTTAAGAATGCGATTCCCTCCAAACGGCTGTTAGCTCCATACGAATATCGGTACTCTTCACGGTGATTGTTTGCAATATGGATTTCAGAAACGGGCTTATCCCCACTTTGAGCCCCATAGGCATAACGCTGTTCCTCTAACACATTTCCTACTTCGTCACGGGTAATGCAGGCTGTGGTTCGCCCCGCTTCATCATACACATAGTGCCGGGCTTTGCGCACTTCATCATTTTCGATGTTCAACACAACTTTAGGCTTACTCGCATCCTGGTAAACATAATGTTCTGTTTCCAAAAGCATCAGGTCATCCTCGGTGAGAAGCTCATAGGATTTCACCTGGAATATTTTTTCCTCTTCATCAAAGCGGTAGCCGCAGCGGTAGCGCCGGTTCCAGTCACGATCTTCGTATACCTGCCAGTTGAGAATACCAGCAGAATAATTAAAGTACTGTACTGCTTGCGTATCTCCTGGAACCATGTTCACCTTTTGGGTATAGTGGCCCAAAGTATCAAAAAGAAACACCTCTTGCAGGGCGACTTCCTGGGAAGCACCTTTCTGTCCAGGCTTGACCAACTGAGCGTTTATGGCTTTCAGACCTTTTTCCTGGGAGATAACTTCCTCCGGAATAGGTAGGGAAAGACCTGGATAGGCATCCGAAATCTGAGGTTTTGTATCCAGCTGTGGCACTTCTTGTGCCGAAAGCGCAGTAACGCTTACCATCATGATACACAATATCAGAGAAGTGTAGAGAAATTTCATCTTTGCGGGAGAGGTTAAATGGAATTATACAAGGAGCAAAAATGGAAAGGCAATGCACAACGACAAGTCTTTTGGAAATGCTTCCTTATGACTTACTTACAGCATAAGGGTCACAGGCTAATTTATCCTGTAGCCGTTCAGAGCCTCGAAAGGCGATTCATGGATGTTGGAACGCGTGCAGTTGCTGAATAACCGGATTTACCCCTAAACCCTGCCGTACACGTGGTTGTAGTCCTTGAGAATGGTGCGCAGAAACGTTTCATCATCAGTCTCTGTGGTCACACCTATAACTTCCTTTACCTTATCTGCAAGTCGTTTAACGAGTGCAGGATTGTTGCTTTGTAACCCGACATCTAAGACCTCTTTTAAGATAGATACATCTTTATCAGATAGTGTCTTTATCTCGGGAAAGACTACTTCGTACTGCTCTTCAGTTTCTACGAATATAGTTTGATCGAAGGAAGTTACCAACTTTAATTTCACAACAGTCGTACCTGCTGCCAGGTCACCTAAACGTTGGCCTTTTCCACTGATCGCAATGGACATAATGGCCACAATGCCATAAAAAGGCATATCTACCAGCCGTAGCATCCATCGGATGACATAGCTACTCACCGAAGGAGGGCTCCCATCTAACATCACCACCCGGGTTTTCATTACCCGTTTACCGATGCTTTGTCCTTCGAACAGCAGCTCACAAAACAGGTGATAAAAGAATACCGGTAAATACAGGAAGACCTGTACACCAATGGTAAATTCTCCAAAATCGGTATCTGTGAGGTAAAACAGTAACCCCCAAGCCAAAAAATACCCTATTTGAATCAAGAGATCAATCACAAAACCCAGGATTCTGTCTCCCATCGAAGCAATGGGATATTCTAATTCAATGTTTTGCGTAGTGGGAATGATGATGGTATTCATCTCGAAAAAATTTCCTACCTTCGATTCAGTTTGCCAACAAGTTACATATATAAATTGTAATAATAGAAAAGCCCTGATATTTGCATGAGAGAGCCGGCCTTTTTGCGGAAGAACAAAGATAAGTGGCAAGAATACGAACGTAGCCTGTACAAAGATGCCTCTCAGGTTTCATTAGACCCTGACAGGATGGCTGAACTGTACATTCAGCTTACAGATGACCTTGCCTATGCCCGGACCTTTTATCCTAAAAGCAAAACGGTCAAATACCTCAATGGCCTGGCAGCACGTACTCACCTGGAGATTTACAAAAGCAAAAAGCAAAAGCGAAACCGTTTGATGGATTTTTGGGTTACAGAACTTCCCTTGATCCTGCAAAAATCTCAAAGGCAATTGTTCTATGCTTTTGTGGTGTTCACCTTTTCCTTTTTGATCGGCACCTTATCCGCCCTCAATGAAGAGACCTATATCCGAGACATCCTTTCGGATTCTTATGTCAACATGACGCTTCAGAATATTGACAATGACGACCCGACAGCTGTCTACAAAGGAGATTCGTCCCTTTCTATGTTTTTGATGATTGGGTTTAACAACATACGTGTGTCCTTCGTTGCATTTGCGTTAGGCATATTTTTCTCCCTGGGCACCATGTACATCATGTTTGTTAATGGGGTCATGCTCGGGAGTTTTCTCACGTTATTCTACCGGGAGGAGGTGCTTTCAGAAGCATTGCCCATTATTTACATTCACGGCACCCTTGAAATCTCAGCTATTGTAATTGCTGGAGGTGCGGGCATGATGCTGGGAAATAGCATCCTGTTTCCTGGCACCTTTAGCCGAAAATTTGCCATTCAAGAAGCTGCGAAAAATGGGGTTAAAATCATCATTGGCCTCATACCTGTATTTATCATGGCGGCATTTCTCGAATCTTTTGTCACCCGACTTTCTGAAATGCATATCGTGTACAAGCTCCTGATCATCGTATCTTCGCTGGCATTTATTTTCTGGTACTATATTTTGTATCCCATCTTGGTTGCAAGAGAACAAAGACTACATGAACCTGTCTCAACCCGTTAAATTAAGTCGAAAGCGTGACCTGGGGGACCTGATCCAGGACAGCCTTGCATTTATCGCACAAAACTGGCGTCCATTGTTCATGGCCGCCTTGACCTATCTTGGCCCTCTTTATTTGATTGTAGGAATGTTTTCAGGGCTTTTCCAGGCCCGTCTTGGAATAGATTTCAACAATCCGCAGGCACTGGTGGACCTTTTTTCTGACCCCGTGGCCATGCAGGAGTTCTCTCAGCGGGTCATTGGATGGGAATTTGCCGGGATGACGGGCGTGGCCATCTTTGGTTATGTGATGACAGTCGTGGTCATAAATGTATTCATGATCCTGTATAAACAGCTTGGCTCAACAGTTCCTACCCCTGCCCAACTTCAAGAAAACACCCTACGCTCTTACTTGCCCGTCTTTGGCAGGTTGATTGGGTTAATGTTTATTGTCGGCTTGATATACATCGTAGGTGCATTTATCGCCGGCATGGGCATGGCTTTTTTGCCTGTGGTAGGAGGCTTTTTATTCATCGGTCTGGTGGTGCTTATGGTTTACCTCATGGTAGCTTTGTGTTTTGTTCTCCTAATTACCATGAATGAAGATATAGGCCTTATGCAAGCCATCAGCAGGAGCTTCTCCCTCATTAAAGGACATTGGTGGCAAACGTTTGGGCTTATCATCGTCTTCTACTTGCTCCTTATGATAGCAACTTGGCTGGTGCAAATTCCGGTTTCTACGGTGAGCTACTTGGGAGAGGGCAGCAGCCTGATTGAAAATAAATGGTACCTGATCATTTCAGGAAGTATTGTTAGCTTTTTGAGCGGATTGCTGCAAGTCGTTTACATGGTTCCAATCAACTTACAGTACTTCAGCCTGCTCAAGGAAGATGACACAGAAGGAAACAGTCACCTCATCGACCAAATCGGCACAAATACCTAACACCTATCACCTCCTCTTAGCTATTAGCTTCCCCAAAAACATATTGACCTTCCTTTTTCTGGTGCTTTCTGTTCTGATGACAAAAGGCCAAGAAGTTCCTGCGGTCATGCTGGACAGTACCCAGTTAGAAGTTAGGGGATATGACAGCACCGCACGAGATGTTTTTATGCGGGATAAGGATTTCTTTTATGAAAGGCAGGAACGAGCGCCCCTGTTGAGCTGGTGGGAGCGCGTTTGGCGATCCATCCAAGAGGCATTGTTTACCCGAACCCTTGGAAACCTTACTTTCTGGAAGGTAGTGATGTGGGTATTGGTAATCGTGGCCTTGGGGTTGATTTTATTCGGTATTCTGAGGCTAAAGCCAGACTGGATCATGGGGAGAAAGAGCCAGAAATTAGGAGAAGTCAACCTTCAAAGTCCAGAAGACATTACACAGATGGATTTTCGGGCCCTGCTATCGGTATGCTTACGGGATCAGGACTACAGACGTGCGACTCGGGTGTTATACCTCGAAGTGTTGAAAGAACTTACCGAACAGGGACATATTGACTGGAAAAAATACAAAACCAACCACGATTACTTAACGGAACTTCGTGCTAAGCACCTGTACGAGGAATTCTCCGATCTCACCCGACAGTATGAATGGGCTTGGTACGGAGATGTTCCCATAGATAAGGATGGATTTGCCCATATGGAGCGGTTATTTAAATCATTCAGGTCAAAAATGCGCTTGTGAAAGATCGTCGCACATATTATTACATCATGCTGGTGGCATTATTTGCCATCTATGTAGGGGTGCAATCGCTTTATCCTGAGCCGATCCAGTGGAAGGAGAATTATTCCCGTTACAGCAAACAACCTTTTGGCGGATATATCACCTACGAGTTACTTCCGGCTCTTTTTCCCGATGAAGAAATCCAGGAAACCCAGTCTTCCATGTTTGACCTTTTCTACGGGGAAGAAATAACTGATTTTGACGCCCTTGTGGTCATCAATGATGCGTTTGAGCCAGATGATTATGAAATAGAGGCGATGAATGAATTTGTCAATGAGGGAAATTACCTGTTCATAGCGGCACGAAAATTTTCGCAAGACCTGGAAGAGTCCCTGGAATTTCGTGCAAAGACTTTCCGATGGAACTTTGCAATAGATTCCGGGGCTGCCCAACTGGTAAATCCAGCACTTTCTGCGACTGAATTTGAATGGGGAGATGGGCCTGAACTCCGCGATTACATCAGTGAGTTTGATTCTTCTTACTCTACTGTTTTGGGCTATAACCCTGACAATCGGGTAAACTTCCTCAAGATTCCTTATGGAGATGGGGCTTATTTTATTTGTACCACGCCCCTGATGTTCACCAACTACCACCTAACCGACTCTTCAAACTACCAGTTCAGCCAATGGGCATTATCCTATCTGCCTTCGGATGCACGGGTTGCCTGGGATGAATACTATAAA
>JBCDIQ010000091.1:0-16581 GCA_039024295.1 Bacteroidota bacterium
AATGATCGGGGCAATCAAAACTAGGAGCTAAGCAATATTTCACATTTATTCATCTTGTGCCTTTTTTCTTTAAAAGAAGGTACCATATATCTATTTTATTCGATATATGAATGTGTCCCTTAACTTGATAATTCAATTTATCTAATCTTAACGGATCGTTCTTGTCCTCCCTTCCGCTACTGGTATTTACTAAAAAATTAGCCCCTCAGTACACCTGCCGTTTCTCTTGATCTGCCAGGGTTATGAGAATCACTATGAGCGAATTTCACTACCTGAATAACACACCCCTATGAAACAATTCTACACCTTCTGCTTTCTCTTGCTAACGGTGCTGATAGCCCATGCCCAACGGCCCTATGAACCCATGCTACGAGAAGATGCCCATTGGGTGACCACGGTTTATGGTTTTGACGGCGAAACTTTTCCATTTGAAATAACCCTAAATGGTGATACCACCTTTAATGGGACTACCTACCAAAAGGTCTACGTCCAGTCAGTGATGGCTTGTAGGGACTACAGAGACACGAGGACCCGGTATTTGCGGTATGGCAATAAGTACTTGCATGGGTTTGCTAGAGAGGATAGCATTAACAGAAAAGTGTATACCATAAACGCCCAAAGTGGGCCTTTGTCTAATCCTGGATTCGGATGTGGCGGTAATACAGAAATTTTATGGAACGACTTTTCCCTGAAAATTGGGGATACGCTTAGCTACTGCGGGTATCAATCTCAAGACACATTAGGGGGGATAAGCCTAGATTCTACTTTTAAAGGAATATATGGGCCTGTCGAGACGTTCACCACTCCTAAAAGAAAGTTTACCATTGGCCCACCATCGGCCAGTTATCCACTAACTTACTGGGAAGGAATTGGCAGGTATTCTGGTTTCCTGGTTTCATACCGTGGATACTTAGGTAGAACTGACGAGACCGGACTGGCCTTGTATTGTCGAGATAGCTCATCTGGGTGCATGGAGAAGTTTATCAGCCCAACTACCCCTCCCCCTGTTCGTCCATATGTACCATTGGTTCATGAAGATGCACATTGGATCGTTGAGGTATCTCCGAACTTTTTCTATGAAACCACGCTCGAAGGTGACTCAATCTTAAACGGAAAAACGTACAAGAAGGTATTTAACCAAAAGGTTGAACCAGTAAATTCTAATAGCGGAGAGCCCCCCTTTATTCGGTCAGGAAAAAGGCAGCAAGAAGCCCTAATTCGAGAGGATAGTGCAGCGAGAAAAGTGTATGCAGTGTATTTGAATAATGACCCCAACATTTTTCATAACTCGCTTTGTTCACCGAACCAAGAAGTATTGCTGTTTGACTTTAGCACCCAAGTCCTCGATGAGCTTGTCCATTGTCAAAGCCAACCTATTTTTCAGTATGACCGTGAATACCGCCCTGCAGGAGAAGCTGTTACGGGAACCCCCTCAATTGTTGGGATTGACTCCTTACAATTTTTCTATTTCACCCTTCAGCCAGATGAATACTTTTACGCTGAGATTAATGACCGTGTGCATGTAGAAGGTATTGGATCCACCTATGGACTCTTGGAAAATAGGATTAAATGGAGTCTATATTCGAGAACACTAAAATACTACTGCCGCGAGAGCCTTGGGGGTTGTCCTGAAATATGGCTGCTGAATAATGAGGGGCCAATTCCTTCTTACCTGAATTGGAAAGTTTCCCAGGACTATACCACCCAAACGATTCACATTCGATTTGCTGACAAGATTTCCGATCAAGTGGTGCTCTTTGACCTTTCTGGCAAGGAAGTAATGCGGAAAGCAGTTAACCGCCAGGTTGAAATTGATGTCTCAATTGGACAACTACCTGCCGGAATGTATGTATTAAGTGCTGAGCTGAAAGGGCAAGTAGTGGCTAGGCAAAAAATCCTCAGATGACCCCGGAGTAAGAATCTAGCTTTTTCCCTGCTTTCAAGTCTTTCTATGTCAAAACGCACACACATGAAAAACTTTTCTGTTTGTATAATTCTCCTTCTTTTTCTCAGTCCTATCTATTCCCAGCGGCCCTATGTGAAGATGCTGCATGAAGATGCACATTGGCTGGAACTGAACGTCTATGGCCAACTTCTGGAAACTACCTTGAAGGGAGATACTGTCATAAATGGCCTCACCTATAAAAAAGTATGGTGCAGAGAAGCTGAAGTTTTCTTTGATCAAGTTGATAGCCTGAATAAATACCTATTGACTTCCGAGCCACAGTTGGAAGCATTTGTGAGGGAAGATAGCGTGTCCCGAAAGGTGTATGCGATCTTTCTGTACGACATGAATGACGGCTGGTCTTACATACAGCATTTATATTGCCAGAAAGGTGTGGAGTACGTTTGGTATGACTTTTCTTTGGAGATAGGCGATTCAATTGCCTATGGTAACTGGCGAACTGATCCCCAAAGAGATACTATTTCTAGTATTGCGCTAGATTCAGTTTTTCGGGTCCTTGGACTCAACTACCGAATTGGAACAAGTCCTCACTGGCGGTATGATGTGGGAGGCATATTTAAAAATACCCCTTACAGCTATTTTGAAGGAGTAGGAGGGACAACAGGCTTTCTGTTACACAAAATTGATGAAATAGGAACCGATGTCCTTCCCAGACTGGTAGCATATTGGCGGGACAGTGTGGGAGATAAACTCTATTCGTTGTATGAGCCAGATACTACAAAGTATCCATTAAGGCCTTACTTGCCCTTATTACATGAGGATGCCCACTGGATTGTATATCGCGATAATGGGAATTTTAGCACCTCTTATGAAACGACGATTGGTGGTGATACCATTGTTAATGGATTGACCTACAAAAAGCTTTTTAACCAAATCCTATTACCTAGAGATGGTAATCAGTCAAATCCCACTGCGCCATTCTACAGGGTAGGAAAACGTGAATTAGAAGCACTCATTAGGGAAGATACAGCCTCAAGGAAAGTGTATGCAATTTCCTTCATTAATGGCCCAAGTAGCTTTAATGGGAATTCCTGTGACCTGAATCAAGAAGCACTTATTTATGATTTTTCCGTCCAGGTTTTGGATTCTTTTTCGCTCTGCAATGGCTTAACCGCATGGAATTATGGCGCGACCTTCCGAAATGCCGGGATGGTTACCTCAAAGTTGTCTTCCATCAAGGGGTTGGATAGTTTGTTTTTCTTTTTCTATGCCAAAGGTGGGGTCAGTTTTCATGCAGAAGGAATCGGTTCTCCCTATGGGCTGTTTGGTCCTGTAGCATTTCAAGAGGCTACTCCCTTCAGCGGGGGATACCATGAGCTTTTGTACTATTGCCGTGAGAGTTTGGGATGCGCAGATTATTGGTTAGCGAGCAATGAAAGTCCTGGAAATATTCTGTTGAATTGGACTGTGACACAAGATCGTGCTACTCAAACACTTCATATCCGATTTGCTAATAAACTTCCGGATGAAGTGGTGCTATTTGACCTTTCTGGCAAAGAGGTGATGCGGAAAGCCGTTAACCGCCAAGCTAAAATTGATGTCTCAATTGAGCAACTACCTGTAGGCATTTATGTGCTAGGTGCTGAACTGAAGGGGCAGGTTGTAGCCAGGCAAAAGGTGGTGAAGTGACTGAACGACTAACCTTGACAGGGTTTTGAACCCTGTCAAGGTTGATGTGCGTCAAGGTTTATGAGCATCAAGGTTGATCAAATCCTACAGGTGCTTGCCTTTCGAGGTTGTTTGGGTCGTTTGCCGGCTGAAGCTCCTTCTTCTGTTGATGAGCAGCAATGTCAATGGCTGCGTTTAGCTCAAAGCCCAATAACAAGACAATGGAGATATAGTAAAACCACAGCATCAATAAAATGATGGCTGCTAAGCTTCCATAGAGTTTATTGAAATCACTGAAATTCGAAAAAAAGAAGCTAAAGCCTATAATGGTCAGCATGGTGAGGATACTGGCCACAAATGAGCCGGGGGTAAAAAATTTCCACCGTTTCTGGCTGGAAGGCCCAAAATGATAGATGGCAGAAATACTGAAAATCATCAGGACAAGAGAAATCACATAATTAAATCCTTTAAGCAGAAATAGGTCAAATCCCTGAGAAATCCAGCCGCTGGACTCTAGGAAATGGACCATGTACTCCCCGATAACCAGGACACTGATAGCAGCAATGAATAAGCCCGCCAATACCAGGAAGAGCAACAGGGCCACCCCATAGGTCTGAAACAGGTTTCTTTTTCGGAACGCCTCTACGTCTTTACTGAATGCACGGGTCATGGTGGTAAATCCGCGCACAGCCCATCTTAGGGCCAAAAATACGTTCAAACCAATTACCCCAATGCCCATTTTTTTCAAAGATTCGGAAACGATTTCTCGGATCAACACCATGCCACTTTCTGGGATAAAATTGGCAAAAAACTCCAGAATCCTGTCCTGTAGGTCGGGAACAGGTAGCCAAGCGAGGACCGTGAACATGAGAATGATGGCAGGGAACAGCGAAAAAAAGAAGTTGTAAGCCATTGCCGCTGCGATAAGCGAGAACTTGCCATCTGAAAGACCCTCAACAAAAAATTTCAGTACCTCATACAAGCTGATCCCTTTAAAGCCAGGCAAGTGAATTTTTCTCAACACCAAAAATACACGGCCCAGCAGCCGTTTGACAAGATGCTCCAATTTTCGATACCATCCCTTCAAATCCATCGTGGTTAAGGTCAATCCTTTCTCAACCTACGCACCCGACTGCCATCCTGTTTTCAACGCATCCAAAATAAAATCTGGCGCACGGCATACCTTGCGGGTTTCCTTGTCAATAAATGCTAGCTTTACTTCCGCTTCCACCAGTAATTTGTCAGATTCATTTCTGATTTCGTACAAAAAGTGAAAGATCGCAGTGGGCCAGGTTTCAACGCGGGTATGAACTGCTAGCAGTTCATCATAAAATGCCGGCCATCGATATTTCATCCGAAGCTCAGCTACCGGCATTAAAATTCCGTTTTCTTCGACCGATTTATAGGGTAAGCCCATTTTCCTCACAAGGTCAGTACGACCCACTTCTAGATATTCGGTAAACCGACCATGGTAAACTTGTCCCATTTGGTCGGTATCGGCATACTTTACCCGAATGTGTGTAACGGAGCTTACCATCAGCTCACGTCGAAGGTAGGGTCAATGTGCTCTTTCCAGGCCAGCATACCGCCTGTCATGTTGCGTGCATTTTTAAGCCCTAGTTGCTGGGTCGCAAATCGGGTAGCCTGTCCGCTTCTTCCCCCTGATCGACAGATGAATACCACTTCTTGGTCACCATATGCTTTAATTTCCTCCTGCACTTCAGGTGCACTGAAAGTAGGCAGGGAAACCTTTTTTACTTGTGGCAGGTGCTGGCGCTCCCACTCATCCGGGTTGCGTACATCAATCATGACAGGCTCGGTGCCATTGTCAATGCGCTCTTTAAGTTCTTGTACAGAAATATCCATAGTATTGTGTGATTTTTAGGTGTTGGGCATTAGGTTTTAGGTATTAGATTTTAGGTCGATGGTTATCTATTAAGTTACTGTAAACTGAGAACCGTAAACCGAAAACCTAACCAATTTGATTGTCTAAACATTGAATCTAAAATGCATCACATCGCCATCATCTACCACGTATTCCTTTCCTTCAATGGCGAGTTTTCCGGCTTCTTTTACAGCAGCTTCCGTTTTCAAGGCTTTGTAATCTTCGTATTTAATGACTTCAGCACGAATAAATCCCCGCTCAAAATCGGTATGGATCACGCCGGCCGCTTGAGGGGCCTTGGTCCCTTCCTTGATGGTCCAGGCGCGTACCTCCTTCTCTCCTGCTGTGAAATAGGTTTGTAATCCTAGCAAGTTGTACGCCTTGCGGATCAGTACGTTAAGTCCTGGCTCTTCAAGGCCTACAGTTTCGAGCAATTCGAGTTTTTCTTCAGGGTCTTCAAAATCGGTGAGTTGCTCCTCAAATGCGGCGGAGATAATCATCAATTCCGCGTCTTCATCTTTAATGGCCTCGCGTACGGTGTCCACATATTCATTTCCATCAGGTAGCCCCGCTTCATCTACGTTGCAGACATATAGCACCTTTTTGGCAGTCAGGAGGCCCACCTCCTTCATGAGCTCCATTTCATCCTCGGTGGTCTCCATGGTGCGGATATTCTTTCCTTGCTCCACGTGGGCAATGAACCGGTCGATGACTTCCACCTGCTTCATGGCCTCTTTGTTGCCCCCTTTGGTCATTTTTTGGGTGCGCTCGCGCTTGCGTTGCAAGGCTTCCAGGTCTGATAGCTGAAGCTCGGTATCGATGATTTCTTTGTCCCGTATCGGGTCAACGCCTCCTTCCACGTGAATGATGTTTTCATCTTCAAAGCAGCGAAGGATATGGATGATGGCTTCGCATTCGCGGATATTGCCCAAGAACTTATTTCCGAGTCCTTCTCCTTTGCTCGCTCCGCGGACCAGCCCGGCGATGTCTACAATTTTTACCACTGTAGGCACCACGTTCTGTGGACTGACCAGTTCAGTCAATACGTCTAGCCTGGGGTCAGGCACCGGGATCATGCCTACATTCGGCTCAATGGTGCAAAATGGATAATTGGCAGATTCCGCTTTGGCACTGTTGGACAGGGAATTAAACAAGGTAGACTTTCCAACATTGGGCAGGCCTACGATTCCACATTTGAAGCTCATGGAGATATATTATTCGTTTTCAGGTGGCAAAAGTACGCATTCTCATTCACTTTAGAAACGGATATTCTAGATGCCGTACCTGCTTTTTACATGGTCTTCCACAAAGGATATAACCGCTTCTGATTCATTGGTACCAATTATGTGATTGGCGATCGCTTTTAAGGGTTCCTTTGCATTGGCTACTGCAACTGATTCACTTGCCGCTTCAAACAGGCTGATGTCATTTAGATTATCCCCAAATACGATCAGTTCGCTTGACTCCCACCCCAGGTATTCAGCTAACCACCTCGCTGCATTCCCCTTTGTTGCTGCCCGGTCTATTGCACTGAACATAAACCAACCCGGGTAATAGGTATCCTCGTATAGATGAATCTGTAGGTATTCGCCGAATTTCTCTTCAAGCTCCACTTTAAGGTCCAAAACCACAGCTTCTTTTTCAATCAGGCTAAAGGAAGTGATGGGGCAGGATTTCCAAGACTTCCATTCACCCATTGGGCGCAATCTCCTATCCTTTTGGATCAATTTCTCATGAACCAATCGCGCCAATACCTCATTTTGACGGTCAGGATACAACAATCGGTCTTCTCCATTTTCAAGCAAGGAAACGACTGGTTGGAGGTTGTGGTACCGGAATACCTCCAGCAATTCCTCACAGAGTTCCCAGGGCATGGTGCACAGTTTGAGGTGCTGTCCGGTTTGATAATCCGAAATAAAAGCACCATTCCCCCCAATAACAGGAAGAAAAAAAGGCAACTCCCCCAGCATCAGCTGCATACCTTGAATTCCCCTGGCCGTTGCCACAGAAAAAGGGACTCCCTGATTTAACAACCTGACCAAAGTCGCACGGGACCATCCTGGGATTTCTGCTTTATCATTCAGCAAGGTCCCATCCAAATCACTCAAATACCAAACAGGCGGCTGTTGCATGTGGCAAATATCGTAAAATCATATATCCCCAGAAATCTATCTGATAACCCTGTACCCTTCCCGCTGGTTTAGAACCAAATACCCAGGTATTTACCTCCCAATTTATGACATCATGGAAAAATTCGTAATATTTGAGAAAGCCGAATGGCCGTTGGTCATAGGTACTTTTACGGGTCAAAAGGCAGATGTTGCCAATTTTGACCTTTACCTTGAAGAAATGACTGCCTTATATCATCCAAAAGTGCCCTTTTCGATCATATTTGATGCGACTCATGCCAAAGTCCTTCCACCCGCTATGATCAAAAAACAGGCCGACTGGATGGAAAATCACCAGGAAATAATGGTCAACTATTTATCGGGGATAGCTTATGTGATCCCATCTTCCATTATGCGTGGGATTCTTAGGGCGATTTTTTCCTTGCAGAAACAACCCTCTCCCTACACCGTTGTGCCGGATGTTCAAGAAGCGAGGGACTGGGTGAATAATTTACCAGGATTTAGCCTTACCTCTACCTCATGAGCAGCCTTCAATCATACTTTGTCAAAACTACCATGAAGTTCTTCACCCGCCACCACCAGGGGCTGGATAAGAACAATCCCTATTCCATTGAACAGATTCGACAGTCATTTGACCAGGCTTGCCAGCAGCTTCCTGTTCCTTCCAAGCTTAAAGTTCGTTATGACTCCCTAAATGATGTCCCAGTAGCTTGGTTGAATATGCCTGAGAGCAAGCCTGAGCGCCTCATGGTATTTTTCCATGGTGGCGGGTACTGCCTGGGGACCTTGAAGGGTTACCTTGGCCTCGGGGCAAGGCTGGCTAAATACAATACATGCCAAGTATTACTGGTAGATTACCGTCTGGCACCTGAGCACCCTTGCCCGGCAGCCATTGAAGATGCCATCGCTGCCTATAAAGGCGTACTAAAAAACTACCTGCCACACCAAATAATCCTTGCAGGGGACTCTGCAGGTGGAGGACTTATCTGCGCATTACTTCAAGCCCTGAAAGAGCGAATGCTTAGCATGCCCGCAGCAACTATTTTGATGTCCCCATGGACAGACCTGAGGGGTACCAGTCCATCTATTGAGCAAAAGAACAAGATTGATCCTGTGCTGAACAGCTACATACTGGAAAGGCTGGGGATTCTTTACCGAGGAGATATCCCTACTGATGATCCGATGGTTTCCCCTCTTTTGGGGAATTTTTCCGATTTTCCGCCTAGCCTTATTCAAGTTGGGACTGAGGAGGTCCTGCTGGACGATTCCCGGCAATTAGCAGAACAGTTAGAAGCAGTTAATCGCCATGTTCAGCTTGAAATATTCGACGGGATGTTTCACGTTTGGCAATTGTTTGCCGCCTTTTTACCAGAAGCCAAAACTGCTCTTTTACAAATAGCAGCCTTCACTGATAAACAGTGGCAACAACACATGTATTCTCAAAATTAACCCCCTTAATGTTCGCCGCACTCGCCACCATTGCACGATACATTGACACCTTAAATGAATATGTTGGAAGATCAGTTTCCTGGCTTACCACCTTGCTGGTAATGCTTATTGGGGTGGATGTGCTCATGAGGTATTTTCTCAACAATACCCGTATCTGGGTGAGTGAGCTGGAATGGCATATGTATTCCCTGGTATTTCTGCTGGGAGCGGCTTACGCCCTTAAACATGACCGCCATGTTCGAGTAGATGTAATTTATGCCAAGCTAACGGAAAAGGGAAAGGCTTGGGTAAATCTTGCAGGGGTTGTCCTTTTCCTCCTTCCCTTTTGTGTTATTCTTATTCAGGCAGGATGGGAATTTGCCATGCGTTCCTATCGAATTGGAGAAAGCTCTCCCGACCCAAGCGGCCTTCCTGCCTTTTATCCCATTAAATTCTCGATTGCTATCGGTATGTCGCTCCTGCTGCTACAGGCGATTTCTATGGGCATAAAATCGATATTAATAATTGTGGGGCGTCCTTCCACCTCACCTTTATAAGCCACACCCCTAAGCGCTCATCTCCCCATGGAAGCTCTCCTACTATTTCTAGCCGTTTTTATCCTGATACTTGCGGGCTTTCCAGTGGCTTATACATTGGGAGGGGTGGCCATCATTTTCGGGACCATTTTCTTGGGGCCCAAGGATTTTAACCTATTGCCATCCCGCATTTGGGGCGTGATGAGCAATCCTATTCTCATGGCAGTACCGCTATTTGTGTACATGGGGATCATGCTGGAAAAATCTGGCCTGGCAGAACGCCTGCTAGAGACCATGGCCATGTTGTTTGGGAAATATCGGGGCGGCTTGGCGATTTCGGTGGTGTTGGTAGGCGCATTGCTGGCCGCATCCACCGGAATTGTAGGCGCGACCGTTATCACGATGGGACTTATCAGCTTGCCGGTGATGCTCAAGCGTGGCTACAGCCCAGAGTTGGCAACTGGAACCATTGCCTCTTCTGGCACCTTGGGACAAATCATACCGCCTTCCATCGTTCTGGTACTTTTGGGAGATGTCCTGAACGTTTCTGTTGGAGACTTGTTCAAGGCATCTTTCCTGCCGGGTTTCCTACTTGTCGGGTGCTATTTGGCCTATATTCTGGTAATGGCGCAGATCCGTCCAGAATCTACTCCAGCCATGCCCGCCGAAGAGATTGAAGCATTCAAAGGTAAGGGCTTTGGCAAACGGGTAATTCGTGCACTATTGTTACCGCTATCACTCATTGTGGCCGTTTTAGGCTCCATTTTTACAGGGATAGCTTCTATTACCGAGGCTGCTGCAGTGGGAGCAATTGGCGCAACTATTTTAACCTTGACAGAAAAGAAATTCACCTTGGATGTACTGAAAGGCGTTATGCGGGAAACAACCCACCTGACCAGCATGGTGTTCATGATCCTGATCGGGGCTACGGCTTTCTCTTTGGTTTTCAGGGCAATGGGGGGAGATCGCTATTTGATTGGGTTGATTGAAAATTCGGCCCTTTCATTCGAGATGTTTCTGCTCATTGTGATGATCACCATTTTCATCGCAGGTTTCTTCATAGATTTCATCGAAATTATTTTCATCATCGTACCGGTTGTTGCGCCCATTTTTGACAAAACCTACAACATTGACCTTATCTGGATTGGGGTGTTGATTGCGTTGAACTTGCAAACGAGTTTTCTCTCTCCTCCTTTTGGATTTTCCCTCTTTTACCTCCGGGGTGTGGCTCCTCCAGAGGTTACCACCCAGCATTTATACAGAGGTATCATTCCCTTTTTGGCTATTCAGGTTTTCTTTTTGGCCTTGGTGATTCTTTTTCCGGGGATTATCAATGTGTTTATATAAAAATCCCCAGGATAGCTCCGAGGGATTACTCAATTACTTATCCAAATTCGGCCATCACGTAGCCTGAATCGTGTTATAAAATGCCTTTTCCGTAACCGTAGACCAATCAATCATCTTGGTTTGGAAGGCAGAATACGCATCATAAACTTTTTTGCTCATCGGATCGGAAGCCGTAACATCCGCAATTACTTCCTTGGTGGCATTTCGAAGCTCATTGAGAATCTCAGGACTGAATTGCCGCATTTCCACATTTTTCTCCGTTTTGAGCTTTTGAAGAAAGTCGTTGTTTTTGGCTTCAAACTCGGCAAGCGTCCAGATATTCATGTAGTGAATGCCTACCCGAAGGATTTCTTGCAGGTCTTCTGGCAAGGAAGCATAGGCATCTTTGTTGATGAAGGCCTCTAGCTGGGTACCCGGCTCATGCCATCCTGGTGAGTAGTAGTACTTGGCAATATCTGCGAAGCCCATTTTATAATCGTGGTAAGGGCCTACCCATTCCGTGGCATCAATAACACCCGTTTCCAGGTTGGTGTAGATTTCACCACCTGCAACATTAATGGCTGTCCCGCCAACTTTGTTGAGCACTTTGCCACCAAGCCCTGGGATACGCATCTTTAGGCCCTTAAAATCAGCCAGGGTATTGATTTCTTTGTTGAACCAGCCACCCATCTGAATGCCGCTATTCCCTGCGGGTAGGGGCATCAGGTTAAAAGGGGCATACACCTCTTCCCAAAGGGCCAAACCACCGCCACTCAGAATCCACGCATTCATCTGTTGGGCATTCATCCCAAAAGGCACAGAAGCAAAGAACTGAGCAGCAGGGGCTTTTCCGGCCCAATAATAGGCTGCACCTGTTCCCATTTCCGCAGCGCCCTGGCTTACGGTGTCGAATGCTTCCAATGGGGGAACCAATTCTCCACCACCATACACAGTGATATCAAGCCTGCCACCTGACATTTTCTTCACCCATTCTGCCATTTTGTTGGCACCCTCACCAAATACCGGGAAGTTTGGGGGCCATGTGGTGACACATTTCCACTCAAAGGTTTGGTTCATATTGATATTGGCCTCTTGTGCAGAAGCCTGATTTTCACCAGAGGCACAAGCAGTCACAAAGGCGCCAGCAGCGGTTGCTAACGCACCTTTTTTCAAAAATTCTTTTCGAGTCATTTTGCTCATGATGCGTGGGGTTAATGTGAGTGTAATAGATTGCTATCCGTTGAGCGATAATTTACACTTGACTGCAACTATTTACAAATTCAAAAAAATGCATATGGGTTGGTTTAAGGCCATCTGAGAGATGAATAATTGTTTGGCTTCGGGTCTCGACAGGCTCAACCTACGCAGTATTATCGAGCCTAGAGCTTGTCGATGGGCGAGGGAGAGTTGGAGGAACCGTATTGTTTGGCTTCGGGTTTCGACAGGCTCAACCTACGCAGTATTATCGAGCCAAGAGCTTGTCGATGGGCGAGTTTAAGGTAGAAGGGCGGATCATTGGGCTTCGGGTTTCGGCAAGCTCAACCTACGCTTTGATTAAAAAGCAGGGTCTCCCTACTTCAAGAAAACCAAGCCTGAGCCTGCAAAGCTCTCATCCTTCCACCAATCTGGGTAAAGGCTGAGTCTGGTATTGCCATTTTGGCGGGAATCGTAGTCATCTACAATGACGTTGAAACGCAAATGGCGGAGTTCACCGCCCTGTTGTTCTTCCAGAACTGCCCGTGGAATGGCAATTTCTACGTTATAGCCATTTTCTGTTGCCACATAACTCCTCAAAGCACCCTCTGGTATACGTTCTGGATGATAGGTCTGTGTGGGGAGCGTTGCAGTAGACGGTGACATCCGAATGGCCAATTCGTCCCGGTAATAGCTTCGCCCTTTGTTGAGCAGGCTTGTTGACATAGGATGTGCATCCACCACCCATGCCAGGTTATCCTGTCGCCAAACTGCCGTGGTGGTATCCTTATTAAGTGTATCATCCTGAACCTTGGCCGCGAAGTATACAAATTCATCATCATAAGCTACCTGAAAGTTTACCTGAAGGTCCTCAGCAGAAGCCTCATGAACCACCTGCATAGGCAATTCGTCCCATTCCTTCAGTTTACCGTCCACCTTAACTTTACGGGTGATTTCCGAAATGACTTGACGCTGAATGGGCTTCACATTGAGGGTCATAGGGACTTCCAATTCATCAAAGCCATCTGCTGCGGCTGAAAGATGAATGGAAGTGCGAAAAGGCCTCAGCTTATCGAGGACTCGCTTTTTTCGGGTAGCTAACTGTAGGTTGACCTTTTCCACTGAATTGGGACCTATGGTTATTTCATTTCTGTCAAATTTTCCGTTCAAATCCCAACTGAAATGCTCCGCTAATCTTACTGTGAGCGGAACATCTTCATCATTGGTGATCTTGAAGGGGATTGTGCCCTCCTCAAAGTCGGGCCCATCCACCAATAACGGCTCAAACGTAACAGGATTTCGTCCGAGTAGGCTGTCAACATGCGCGACCTGCTCTGCGGTGTTCACGTTTTCGTCCCAGATGCCTTGGAGTAGCAAATTGGCAATGATGGGCCCTTCACTGGTCATGGTAACCCACACCACGTGATCGAACTCCCCAAAAGTTGTCCCCCGGAGGCCACTTCCTCCTCCGGTAGTCGCCAGCATGAAGTAGTTGCCATTGTTGCGCTCGTACTTTACGTAGTGGTGGCGATGCCCACAAAAAACCGTATGGGGCCGATTTTTCAGTAATTTTTCTACTGCAGGCCAATTCAGGGTTTCCTCCTCTTGCAACCATAACGGCTGATGCAAAAAGACGAGGGTATGCTTGACGCCGGCATTTGCAGCCAGCGTTTTCTTTACCCACTCAAACTGCTGATCGCCGATGGTCCCTTTGCTTGCTCCGCGATATTGGTCTTCGCTGTTGAGGCAGAGGAACAGAACATCCTTGTAAACAAAATGGTAGTAATCCCGTCCGAATTTCTCCATCCATAAATCATACATAACCTTATTGGTCATGTCATGGTTGCCCGGCACATAGAAAAAGGGGACGCTTAAATTGTCAATGAAACCGATGAACTCTCTCCATTGACGGTTGAGTTCAACCGTATCTTCGGTATATCCCTGGATAAGGTCGCCCACACTCATGACAAACTCTGGCTGGAGCAGGTTGAGCTTTTGGATTGCCTTTGGAAAAACTCCAGGCCTTACGCCCCCGGTCCGATCGGTAACAATGGCGAATTGGAATTGGTCTTTGCTGTTATTGAGATCAAGATTTGACCAAGGAGTTGGACCTGAAATTGACTCAATGATTAACCTGGATCGATCACTTGCTTCCTGGGCGATTGCCATTCCTGTCAAGCAAATGAATAGGAATAAAAGGGTTGCTATGCGGTTTTTCATGATTTTGGAACTCTTGCCCAAAGTTAACCTGCCCATTTGTACAATTGGATTAAGTTAGCGTTAAGTTTTCAGCTAAGCCTTGGAAAGGATTGGCATGAGCAACGTATCATCAATTTGATCAGGTACGACTCAAAGCTACCTTAACGCCATCAACTCTGCTGCTGTGAGGCTTTCCAGCTTGTATAGCCGCTCATTGGACTGAATATGTCGCCAATATTCCCTGATCCAAAGATGCCAATTCTACAGGTTTCTCTTATGGGCTACGGTATTGGGTTTCTACAAATCTATGAGAGAATTGCATGTTCAAAAAGGCATTTTCCCCAGATAAACTGTATTTTAGGGCATGATCGACTGGCAGGCAGCGTGGAAGGAGTACGAAATTTACCTAAGGCTTGAAAGAGGGTTAAGCCCTCACACACTCATAGGGTATCAGAGAGATCTTGAGCGGTATGCTCACTTTATGGAAGCAGGGCTGGAATTAACAAGCCCTTCAATCGTGGATCGTGAAGATATCAGGGCATTTCTCCGGTTTTTACAAGAAGACTGCCTGCTGGCCGCACCCAGCATTGCCCGTTCTCTGTCGGCCATTCGAACGTATCACGGCTTTCTGACTGCTGAGGGACTCGTAGCCCACAATCCATCTGAATTGCTGGATACCCCTAAGCTAGGACGAAAGCTACCCAATGTGATGAAGCCAGAAGAAATTCAGATGCTGCTCGATGCACTTCCTCCAGACGCATTCCGAGATCGGGCAATCATTGAAGTACTTTATGGATGTGGGCTCAGGGTCACAGAATTAACCCACCTTGGCTTGCCCGGGCTTTTTCTCGAAGAAGGCTATCTCCGTGTTGTTGGAAAAGGAAAAAAAGAGCGTCTGATTCCACTCGGGAATCCTGCGCAGGAAGCCCTGGAGCGTTACCTGGTGCATTCTAGGGCCAAGGTCCCTCCGAAGCCAGGCCATGAGGAATTCGTTTTCTTAAGCCGGTTGGGTAAAAAGCTCAGCCGGGTAGCAATTTTTCAGTTGGTCAAGCGAATGGCAATGCAAGCAGGCCTGAAGGCCTCCATTAGCCCTCATAGTTTTCGCCATTCCTTTGCTACCCACCTAATCGAAGGAGGGGCAGATTTAAGGGCCGTTCAGGACATGCTCGGACATGCTTCTATCACCACCACAGAGATTTACCTCCACATGGACCAGCAATACCTGCGAGAGGTTCATTCACGTTTTCATCCTCGCCAGTGAAATTAATTCTTGCATATCACCCCAGAGATATTGATCAATTTGAGCAACTTAAATCCATTTGCCAGGAGGTATTGAAGCAAACGGAAATTGTCCCCGTTACCTTTCCCCAAAAGATTCCTCAAGCACTGGCAAATGCTCAAACTGCGTTGCTGCTGCTGAGTCCGAACTTTTTATCAAAAGAAGTGGAAGATGACCCTGTCCTGGATGAATTATTGGCCAAAACACTGGATGAGGAATTATCTGTGGTAACTGTGATTGGAAAAGAATGCGAATGGCAAGAATCTCTCTTTAGCAGCCTGGTGTGCTTTCCGAGCAGCAAACAAGCTTTCTCTGAGGGCATTCACCCTCAAAAACTTCTCAAGGAGGAACTCCTCCAATTTCTCCAAAAAGAACACCTGAGGGTTCATAAACCCGCCACCTACTTGCGGGAACTGGATAAAGAAAAGAAACAAAGTGAGCCCTTTTTGCTGTTTATGATGCGGTTTGGCTGGCGGATGTTGCCTAAAAGGGTCAAGTGGAGATTGGCATTGCTCATTGTGGTGGTTTCTCTCTTGATTGCCTGGTTATTTTTCCGATAACATGAGGATAATTTCCGCCTTTTACCAACGAACGCCTTGCCTCAATAAATATCGCTTGAGCTCTTTCCTCTTTGTCCCGTAAACATTGATATCCCTTCTAAGCACTACTGGACGGCGTTTGGCGCCAATGAGTCCTCCTAAGACCGCCGTTGGCACGGGCAAGGTAAGCCCTAAAAAGATTGCTTTTGCCTCAGCGGTGAAACATGCCACACAATTTTGCTGGTCACCACTTAAAAATCCGATGGCTACCCCAAGCCCAACTCCTGCCAAACCACCAATGATCGTACCCCGATCTACACTGCCCAGCCTTCGAAATCGTATTTCTGCGATACTTTGTACAGCATAAGTGCTTACCTTCAGGTTCTTTGAATAAATATTGGGGGAGGAAACCAGTTGTACCGATGAATCGGAAAGTTGATATAAATAGCCACGGTACACACCATTGTCTCCAAAAACCCAAGCCCGGTATAC
>JBCDIQ010000092.1:0-16579 GCA_039024295.1 Bacteroidota bacterium
AAAAGCTTACATCAAAATTGGAAGTAAATGAAGGGGACTACATCCTCAAATCGGACCTGAACAGTCAACCAGAAAAAGAAAGCCAGAATGGCTGCTTTCATGGTCAGAGAGGTACGGGTAAACCTTTCCTGCACCAAACGGTCCCATTTTTCAGGAAGAAAATGGAGGAAATAGCCCAGGGCTATCAAAAGGAAGATTTTTATGTTAAGGGGGTTAAAGACAAAATCTCCCGCTTGCTTAAGATCAAATACTTGCACGATTCTTAGAATCATGGCATTGGCCATGTCAAAAGATTCTGCCCGAAAATATATCCAGCACAAACAAACAAAATGGAAGGTAAACAGGATGCCCAGTATCCTGGAGAAGCTAAGGGGGCTCCTGATGGGTGGTTCTTCTTTCTTTTCCCGGACAGGCTGCGCCGGTATGGTTTCTACCACCACATATTGTCCTAAAAGCGAAGGCTGTTGATAAGCCTTTGAACGTTTTTCTTTTCGGGTGGTTCCTTTTCGGATTTCTTTGAAGAGCCTTTCAATTGCCAGCATGGCTCCATGCATTCCTCCCCAAACCACAAATTTCCAGTTTGCCCCATGCCATAGCCCTCCCAGTAACATGGTCAACATCAAGTGGAGATACGTTCTAAGTTTTCCTTTGCGATTTCCTCCCATAGAGATGTACAGATAGTCCCGAAGCCAGGAGGAAAGTGAAATATGCCACCTGCGCCAAAATTCCTGGATGCTGGAAGACTTGTAGGGAGAACGGAAATTCTCAGGTAGGCGAAACCCCATCAGCAGCCCTAATCCAATGGCCATATCTGAGTAACCAGAAAAATCACAGTAAATCTGAAGGGCATAGCCATAAACGCCTAACAGATTTACCGAACCATCGTAGGCCATGGGGTTTTCAAATACACGATCTACAAAATTCACCCCGATATAATCCGAGATCACTGCTTTTTTAAACAATCCCCCACAAATGAGCCAAAAGGCCATACCTAGTTCAGCTTCAGTAACCCTTAATTTCCTTCTGATTTGGGGCAAAAAATCTGCTGCCCGCACGATGGGGCCTGCAACCAGTTGAGGAAAAAAGCTGACAAAAAAAGCAAAGTCCAGCACACTGTCTACCGGTTCAATTTTCCTTCGGTATATATCGATGGTGTAACTCATCGTCTGGAAGGTATAAAAAGAGATGCCCACCGGAAGGAAGATCGCCACAGGATCATAGGGGTTTGCCATCAGGTCACTCCAGGTAGACAGAAAAAAATTCGTGTATTTGAAATAGGCAAGCAATCCCAAATTGGTGCCTATACTCACCATCAGGTAGAACCTCCTCCACCCTTTATGGGCAGAATAGGCAATCATGTACCCGGAGGCAAAATCAATCCCTGTTGAGAAGATTAGCAGGACGAAATAAAACCCACTGCATTTATAGTAAAAAAACAAAGAGAAACAGATCACCCAAATAGTTCTGAGCCTCTGCTGGTCAGCTACGAGGATATAAAAGGAATAAAATGCAATGAACAGGATCAAAAAGGCACCACTGGTAAACAGCAATGGGGCCTCCTGCTGGTACTGGAATAAACCAGTTAGGGCTTCAAGGTTTATGTGATCTGTAAGCCTGGTATCCATTCATTAGCGCATCAAATAGCAAGGTAGCTTGCAACTCATAGCCCGTTTTATTCAAATGTATTAAATCTTGCTGAGCAAGCCCACCCGTGGCCCAGTTTTGAATGCCACCAGCACCTCCCATCACCTGATAAAAATCCCAAAAGGCTAACCCATGGTTACGGGCATAGCCTGTAAGGGTTGATCTTATTGAGCTCATGTTTCTGCTAACATAGGATCCGGAGGCCTTAGCATCTGGAGGAGTAGTGACCAATATATTTGCAAGGCTGGCGTTCCAGCGCATTTGCTGGACGAGTTGATCCACTTGCTTGTAAAATGTTACAGCAGAAAAACGGGAATTCATTGCTTCATTGGTGCCAAGGGAAATAATTACCAGATCAGGATTGAGCTCTTTGAGTTGCTCCATCAGGTTTTGCTGACCTCGCTCAAAATGCCGAAACTGTGCCCCATTGATGCCAATCATGTGATATAGGATGCCAGACTGCCGGGTATTTTCCAAGTTAAGCCCATACAGGGTAAACTCATGCTGGCTATTTTGGGTCTGATGCCCTTTCAGGTACAGGCGATCACTCGTTTGTGTAAAGAAAACCGAAGTCGCCTGATTGCTTTGGGGTACCTGGGTATTGTCGAAAGAAAACTCGACCCCCCGAGACCTGTTCGGTACAAAGATTCTCTCCCGATACCGTATGATCAGTAATTGTCCCGGAAAAATAAGGTCGCCTTTTATCTGGTTCCAGAATCGGACTTGGGAAACGGTACAGCCGTGTTCCTTGGCAATTGCACTCAAGTTTTCACCCGGACTCACCAAGTGATGCTTGGCTCGAGTCACAACCTTGGTAACTCCTCCCGACCGAGGGGTTTCAGGAGCAGGCGTCAGGTTACAAGCAAAGGCACCCGGTCCTTTGCTATGAAACAGCGTTACTTTATCAAAAGAATAATCAAGTCCTTCCTCATTTTCTCGCAAAAAAAGCTCCAGGAAAAAGTCAGGCTGTTGGGTTTGAATGGCATGCCCACTGATCCCGGACCGAAAAGGACCGTTACTTTTGATTAACCGGGTGGAATTCCACCGGCTGCTGCTTTCAGCTCGAATATCTAAGGGGCTGTTGGTTTGTGCCAGGCGATAAGGAAAAACCAATCCCCTACCTGCATTTCCAAACCGTTTTTGCAACTCCATCCTTAGTCGGCCCCCGAGAAATCCCGCCTGCAGATGAGAATCTCCAATATGGACAATGGTTACCTTTTGACGCTCCCCCCGTTCAAGTCTGACCAGTTCATGGTAAAACTTTTGCAATCCGATAGTAGCGTCTGAAATCTGATTTAGGTCGTAATGAACCAACTCTTGGGGGGGAGAAACACTGTACTGGGCATAGCCAGGCAGTAGCCAAAGTAGGGCAATGAGTAGAAAGGGGTGCCGCATAGTTCCTGGGTACACAACTTTAGGGCCAATTAAGCTGTGAAGGTGGTGAATTGTGTGAACATTTCCTGTATATTTTGGAAAAAATTTAGTATTTTTTATGTCATTTTTGGAATAATTCACCTATTTATATGATTAAAGTTGCAATTGTAGAAGATAACCAGGATCTACAGGAGGCTTTTGAGTTCATACTTGATAATTCAGAACATTGCGAGTGCGTAGGTGTCTATGACAGGGCGGAAACCGCATTGAAAGGGCTGCAAAAGCAACCTGCAGAAGTGGTATTGATGGACATAGAATTACCAGGTATGACAGGGGTAGAATGCGTCCAGCAATTAAAAACACTGCAACCGGAAGTTGATGTGCTGATGATTACTGTCCATAGTGACGATAAATATGTATTTGACTCCTTGCAAGCTGGTGCTTGTGGGTACCTGACCAAGAATACCTCTCCCACAAAACTGCTAGACGCCATCCTGGAAGTCCACAAAGGAGGGGCACCCATGAGTTCAAATATTGCTCGTATGGTAGTGGGGTCTTTCAATCGGCTTCAAACCCCCAAGCCTTCTCTTACCCGGAGAGAAAAGGAGGTACTCGAGCAATTGTGTAATGGCAAGAGCTATAAAATGATTGCGGATGCCCTGTGTGTAAGCGAGGACACCGTACGGTTTCACATTAAAAAGATTTATCGAAAACTTCAGGTCAACTCAAAATCTGAAGCTGTTATCAAGGCCTTACGTGACCACATTATTTGATTTCGGTACGATATGTGATATGTAACTCCATAGCTCATTTACAGGCAGATTTAACGTGCTTTTTAAGTATTTTTAATCTAGTCTAAGTTCTGTTACAAAACCCCTGAAAAGATGAGATTTTGGTTGTTAACCTTCTTTGTTAGCCTTTTACCGATCCAATATACCTGTGCCCAAGATTGGGAATGGGTACAAACTGCCGGCAGTGAAGACCAGGTAAACGTTGGCAGTGCAGTATGCACAGATGTAAGAGGGAATATATATGTAACAGGATTTATTCACCGCCCGGTACGGTTTCAGGAGGAGGTAAACAGTGGGCGCACATTTCATCTTTCCAGCAACATCAAGCGAGATGACCATATGTTCATCGCACGGTACAATTCTGCCGGACGCCTTATGTGGGTCAACTATGCAACCGGCAGATATGCCGAAGGAAAGGCAATTTGTACCGACTCCTATGGAAACGTATATGTGACAGGACGCTTCTCAGAACGCACCATGTTCAGCTCCACAGACGGCAACAACAGCCGAATGGAGGGCAGTTCCCCAGGCATGATGTTCATCGCAAAGTATGATGCAGGCGGACGGTTAAAATGGGTCGTAAAGGGAGGTACTCCCCATGGCCAAAATTCTGGAGAAGCTATTAGCGTTTCCAATGACCGAGTATATGTGGCGGGTTATTCTGAAATTGAAGCAGGAGAGGCAGTTGTTTACCGGTCTTCTGATTATAGCAAGCGAATATTCCACCCAGTAGCAGGACAAATCCAAGATTACACAACGGTCGGTTCTATAGTGGCTTATGACCTGAATGGTCGGTTCAAACAAGCGACATTTTTGGGTAGTGCTACCAGCAAAGTTCATTTTCATGACCTCAAGGTGAACAAGCGTCATATGTTTGTTTCAGCTACTGTAAGAGGGGCCTATCACGGATACGATATACACCTTGATGGAAACAACTTTCAACCTGAAGGACTCGTCCTACAGTTTGACGTCGGTGGCAGGTATTCATGGCATAGCAGAATATCTGCTCGATTTAGCCCTAGCTCACAGCCACGGCTGGCATTGTCCGGACACAGGCTAGGCGTGGGGTTTGCCTGTATTGGGGGTGCTTCGTTGTACGACTCCCGAAAGCACTCGAAAGTGCTGAAAGCCAGTTCTCCCCAGGAACGGTTCATCAATGTAAGCCTGATGGACCATAAAGGGAACTTCCTCTGGCATGCCCCCAGCCCTGTACCCGAAGGGGGAACCGGTACCCATGACCTGGACTTTGACAGAAGTGGAAACCTGTACCTGACCGGACACATTTCTGAGGATACCTGGCTGGGCAATCACAAGGTTAGCACAAAAGGCTTCCAGCAGCCCAGCAATCCCGAAGAGGGAAGTTGGTGGGACAAAAATTTATTTATCGCCAAGATCAATTCTCGAGGAGAATACCTATGGGCAGAAAGCAGCTCAGGCAATCGATATGAAATCAGCTATGGCCTCGCCCTGGACCCAAGCAGAAATGTGTTTGTCACGGGATATTTCAACGGGGGACAGCAGGTGTCATTTGGGCAGGCCCGCGTCCGTGAGTTTGGTCAAATCAATATTTTTCTGGCAAAACTTAATCCGGCCTTCCGCAAAACCGATAGAAGAAACCGCCCGGCACTGGCAAGGCTCAATCGGAATAGTTCACAGGCTGATGGTCCGCGGCTTCCACATGCTTCATATGCAGAATCAGCATACGACTCCCCCAATAAGGGAGAACTTGCCATGGGCAGAGAAGTGATCAAGCAACAGCAAATCACTGTCAAAGGGACTGAAATTGATGTGTACCTATGGGACAACAATCGCATTGATGGAGATGTGGTATCTCTTTACCTCAACGACGAGTGTGTCCTGAAGTCCTATCAGTTAAGGTCTCATACCAAGCATGTTCATTTAAGCTTGCCCGAAGGCGTAGAAAATCAGCTCATGATTTATGCAGATAATGTGGGCATGATTACCCCCAATACAACTGCGGTCACCATTTACGATGGCCATACTACTCAGCGGGTGCATTTGTTATCGGATTATCAGCGGAGTGAATCGCTGACCATCATGGTGGGGAAAAATGGAGCAAGATAAATCAGATCACACCAGCCTGAATCGCTTCCTGAATTAGTTTTGCTTTGTGAGTCCCAAGCTTGGCTTCCAACTCCTCCGGTGAAGCAGCTTTGAGCTTTTTGAGCGATTTAAATGTCTGAAGAATCTTCTTGGCGGATTCTTCTCCTATACCCTTGACGGCCGTTAGGCCTGAGCGTTGGTTGGCTCCCTTGCTCCGCTTATCGCGGTGGAAGGTGATGGCAAATCGGTGGGCTTCATTGCGAAGCTGCTGAATCAGGTACAGACCTGCACTTTTTTTATCCAGGTGAAGGGGAATAGAATCTCCCGGCACATAAATTTCTTCCAATCGTTTGGCAATACCAATCAGGGGCACCTTGTCAAATACATTGAGCTTCTTAAGCGATTTCGCAGCACTGCTCAATTGCCCTTTGCCTCCATCCACCACGAGCAGTTTAGGAAATGGCTTATCTTCTTCGATCAATCGCTTAAATCGACGGTAGACCACCTCCTCCATTGAAGCGAAGTCATTCGGCCCCTCTACCGTTTTGATATTGAACTTTCGGTAGTCCCTTTTGGAAGGTTTTCCATTTTTAAATACGACCAGAGAAGCAACAGGGAAATTCCCCTGGAAGTTGGAGTTATCGATGCACTCGATATGATCAGGCAAAGTGTCCAAATGAAGGGCTTCCTGCAATTCTTCCATGCCCACTTCACCCTGCGTTTTTCGCTTCTTAAAGGTTTGTTCGTAGAGTTTTTCCGTTAATAAGGTCTTGCAGTTTTTCTCTGCCAATTCCACGAGGTGCTTTTTATCGCCAATTTTGGGGAGGGTAAACGTGAATTCTTCTGGTGGATCGGGTAGCTCCACATTGACCACAAATTCTTCAAATAAATCTTCATCTTCACTCATCAAACGAGACAGGGCCGCAGTCAGGATTTCCCCCTCCTCTTCTTGATTGGCACGCTTCATTTCATAGGCATGGGTCTGTACGATTGCGCCATTCTGCACCTTGAAGTGATAAACGATGGCCAAGTGGGCCTCACACACCACAGAAAGTACTTCTAGGTCCCCAATCTTGCCCGAAACGACCGTATTCTTCCGACGATATTCTTTGACCTTCTCGATTTTCTTGCGGTAATATTCTGCTTGTTCAAATTTGAATTCCGCAGCGGCATCCTTCATCCGTTGCTCTAATTCACGAATGACCGGTGCCATGTTTCCTTTCAGGATATGCTTTACCTGGTCAATGCCCGCATTGTAATCTTCTTCGGACTGCTTCCCGACACATGGTGCCGCACAGTTTCCGATCTGGTATTCCAGGCAGACCTTGAATTTTCCGGCGGCAATATTCGCATCAGAAAGATGATAATTACAGGTTCTCAACGAGATAAATCCCCTAATCAAATTCAGGATAGATTTCATGGTGGTGACGCTAGGGTATGGCCCAAAATACAGAGAGCCATCAGCGTCTTTTGTACGCGTGCTAAACACACGGGGAAACCGCTCGTTTTTTACACAAATGTAGGGATAGGTCTTCCCATCTTTCAGCAAAATGTTGTACCTCGGCTGGTGCCGCTTGATCAGGTTGTTTTCTAGGAGGAGGGCTTCTATTTCGCTATTAGTAATGGTGTAGCGTACATCAACGATGTTGTCCACCATGTGTCGGATACGGTAACTATGAGGCCGAGAATTGGCAAAATAACTGCTCACCCTTTTTCGGAGGGATTTGGCCTTGCCGATGTAGATGATTTTGCCTTTGGCATTTAAAAATCGATATACCCCGGGTTCCAAAGGCAGGCTGCGCACCGTTTCGAACAGTACTTCCCGTTCCTTTAGTGCCCTAGTTTTCATATTGGTACCAATCGTCTGTAGGTTTTGAGTTCTGATTCAGCTTGTCGTCCAGGGGATTTTCTTCGCCTTCTTCCCTTACGCAGGTCAGCTCCAGCTTCATCCCTTCCGGCTTTTCAAATCGCTCTTTGGGAATACCAATTGCCGGATCTTCATATACCCGCTTCATGTACAGTGCCCAAACTGGTAGTGCCATATGTGCCCCCTGCCCGAGCTTGATGCTGCGGAAGCGCATCTGACGGGAGGCTGCGCCTACCCAAACCCCGGATACCAGGTTAGGCGTCACACCAATGAACCATCCATCCGAATGGTTCTGAGTAGTACCGGTTTTACCGGCTATTTCATTGTTGAAGCCATACTTATAACGAAGTCGACCAGCCGTACCACCGGGCTCGTCCACAACGCCTTTCAACAGCTCTACCATGAGGTAGGCTTTTTCCTTGCTCAGCGCACGGCGGGTTTTGGGAACAAATTCTTCCAATACATTTCCGTTACGGTCTTCAATCCGAGTGATGAATATTGGTTCAACCCAGGTGCCTTCATTGGCAAATGTTCCATATGCTCCGGTTATCTCGAGCACGTTTAAGTCAGTAGTGCCCAGACAGAGGGAAGGTACTTCTTCCAGCTTTGTCTTGATGCCCATCTCGTAGGCAGTCTTGGCCACACGGTTGGGGCCCAGTTCCTTCATTAAGCGAGCCGTGATCATATTGGTAGAGGTGGCCAACCCGTGTCTCAGGGTCATTTTTCCTCCGACCTTCCCATCCGCATTTTTAGGTGCCCACACCACCTTGGTATCCTTATCTTCGAAAAATACCGGCTGATTTAACAGGAGGTCACACGGCTGGTATCCTGCATGATCAATGGCTGCGGTGTAAACGAAAGGCTTAAAGGTAGAACCTACCTGACGTTCTCCTTTGGCCACATGGTCATACATGAAGTGGCGATAATTAATCCCCCCAACCCATGCCTTCACATACCCTGATACTGGATCAATGGACACAAAACCCACTTCCAGGAACCGAGCATAATGCTTGATAGAATCCATGGGGCTGAGCAGCGTGTCCCTCTCCCCCTGCCAGGTGAAGAGGTTCATCTTGACCTTGGTGTCGAATTCCTTCTTGATTTCTGCCTTTGACTTACCGGCCTTAATGGCATTTTTATACCGATTAGAACCTGTTTTAAGGGGTTCCAGAATGGAGGGATTACGTTTGTAGGGTTCCCGGCCCTTGATATGCTTATCAAACTCCTTTTGCAGGCTCGTCAGGTGCTCCTTCACTGCTTCTTCTGCATGATATTGCATGCGAGAATCCAGAGTAGTGTACACTTTTAATCCATCCGTGTACAAATCATACCCCCGCTTTTTTCCCCATGCTTTCAGGTATTGGCGCACATGCTCACGAAAATAAGGGGCAAGCCCTGCGAGGTGACTCTGAGTCTGGGTTTGCTCCACCCCTAGCTCCAATGCCTTTAGGCTATCAATATTGGTCGTGGTGGAATCAAGCAATCCATATTTTATCATTTGTTTGAACACCAAATTGCGTCGTTCCTTGGTCTTTTCAGGCTTTTTGTAAGGGTTGTAATCTCCCTGCCCCTTTAACATACCAACAATTAGGGCTGATTCATGCAAGTCCAGGTCACGGGAACTTTTACCAAATAAACGCTGGGATGCCATCTCAATCCCATACGCATTGCTGTAGATATTTACTGTGTTCAGGTAAGCGGTCAGTATTTCTTCTTTGGTGAATTTGCGCTCTAGAATGAACGAGACAATGATTTCCTTTATCTTCCTGGTGGCAGTCTGCTTCATGCCAATAGCATTGAACAGGTTACGGGCAAGCTGCATGGTAATGGTACTTCCACCACTCCTAATGCCTTTAATAATGTTTCGATAAAGAAGGCTTACTGCATTTTTAGGATCAAAGCCCGGATGTTGGTAAAACCGAATGTCCTCTGTGGCGATCAGTGCATCGATCACATGGGGAGAAACCTCATGTAGCTGAACATTGACCCGGTTCTTATCTGAATAATAATTCTGTAGTACCGCTCCGTCAGCCGAAATCAACTGAGTGGAGAGATCCGACTGAGGGTTTTCTATTTGGTTAAGAGCAGGAATCGCCTGGATTGTCAGCACCACGAACCCGGCTACAGCAAGGAACACCACAACAATAAGTCCCCAAAAAATCATTCGGGGAATCTTGTATGAGGACTTTTTTTTCGGTTCTGGAGAAGATTCAGGGGTTGCCACCGTGGAGTCGGTTGGGGTATGTTGATGCGCAGTATCGCTCATGTCAAGTGATTGGAGAATAGGCTTTCAAGTAAAAAACTTGCGTATCTGCTTGCCCAGGTTTTAACGGTAAATTACCGATTAAGTTCCCTAAAAACAAAGTGAAGGCCCGCCTCAATTATGCGATAAAGGCTGTTCTTATGTGCGTACCCATGCCAGAAACACGAGGGGCAGTCACCTTGGCCTGATAGCCACCTATCGCATGGGGCTTAATCCGTGCTTGGGATTGTTTGGAGTGTAGCTATCAATTGATTAATCGTTAACACTTAATTCCAAATGCCATGGCATTCATCAAGCTTGTTTTCAATTGATAAGATAAAAACGGTTTGGGAAGGAAGGTGACATTGGGTTGGCGGACCAAAGGGGTGGGAATCTCAGATTCCCGCACACCGGAAAAAAGTACAACGGGAAGTTCCGATTTTATCCGAACTCGACGGATTAGCTGAATGCCCGTCATCCTGCCTTCGAGGTGAACATTGACAATCAGGGCATCGGGCGGGTTATCCCCGATCGTTCTCAGGGCCTCCTTCCCGGATGTGACAACCCCGGTTACTGAGCAGCCCAATTGCTCTATTTTTTGGAACAGGTGTGCAGCAATGATAGGATTATCCTCCACAATCAGGACACAACAGGGGCATTTTTCTTCCATGATCTGTTTGCTTGTAGTCAAGAGATTCCGAAAACCGGAGGGAATCCGATGAATAATGGAAAAGGGTTTATTCGCCCAAGGCGAAATGACGTACAAGCTTTTGGGGTATCACAAACATAGAATAGCCTGATCAATTACAACAGGTAGGATGTCCGAAGGGAGGGTTTGAATGTCCCAATGACTTCGAACCTTTTCCGAAGATTCAGGCAGAGGGGGTTTCTTTGAATTGTGTACATTGAGGATGTCCAACATACATTATTCCACTTCAAATGAGTATACCTTCCATCGTCCTGCTCACAGATTTTGGCCAAAAAGATGGATTCATTGGCACCATGAAAGGAGTAATTCAGGGGATATGTCCAGGCGCCCATGTCATTGACCTGACCCACGACCTGCCTCCTCAGTCTATTTCCGCTGCGCAGTTTGTGTTGTGGAACAGTTACAAATTCTTCCCGAAAGACACCATTTTCTGCTGCGTGGTCGATCCGGGTGTGGGCGGTGACCGTCCCATTCTCGCAGTTCAAACTGAGAAGTATGTATTCATTGCCCCTGATAATGGCCTGTTGGACTTCGTACTCAGCGAAGAGCGACCCCGATTCATTCTGAGGGTTGAAAATCCAAAGGTGATGTTATCTGGCATCAGTCAAACCTTTCACGGGAGAGATATATTCGCGCCAACTGCAGCACATTTGGCAGCGGGTTTTCTATACACACAACTTGGTCCTGTGCATTCCTGGTCGGCTCCGACATCTCCATTTCTAGTGCCTACAGCGCCAGGAGTTTTTGACCTTAACGTTCTCCACATTGACCATTTCGGCAACCTCATCACGAATTTGAAATTACCGCTTGATGCTTCTCTCGAGCTTGAATCTGTCACCTGGAAAGGAAACAGCCTCAACAGACTGGTAAAGAGTTACAATGAGGTGGCTAAAGGCGAATTGCTGGCGATCCATGGAAGTCATGGACTGTTGGAAATTGCCTGCAATCAGGGACGGGCGGTTGATTTGGTGGAGGCCGCTGGAATGAAGGTAAACATACAATGAACCTGATTTTTGGAGTTTCAGGTGGAAAAATTGCCATTATGTAAAAGTTGTCTAAAGTTGATTCGAAGCTACCGGTTGCCTTTCCCTTTCCCCATAATCCGTATCTTGGGACATGTTTACGCGAAGATTTCGGATCAATGTGGCCGCAAGGTCCGTACTTTTGGGGCTGGCTTGCCTGGTACTTGCCTATACCTTGCTTACCCTGGAAGAAAGAGGCTGGTTCATGGCAGTGGTGTTTGCTGGGGTGGCCGTCGCAGGGTTAATCATTGAGTTGGTTCGTTATGTTGAGAAAACCAACCGGGACCTGACCAGCTTTTTGTATGCGATAAAATACCAGGACTTCACGCAGAACTTCACCTCACTGGGAAGAGGGGGGACACATGACAGCCTGCGCGATGCCTTCAATTCCATTGTGCATGCTTATCAGAACCTCCGGGCAGAAAAAGAATCTCACTACCAGTACCTCCAAACAGTCGTTCAGCACGTAAAAGTGGCGCTGCTGTGTTTCAAACTAGATGGGGAGATCGAACTGATGAATGATGCCGCAGGAGACCTCCTCCGCAGACCCTACCTCAATACCCTTTCAGGACTGGAGCGTACACACCCAAAACTGTACACAGCCATTCAGGCTATTCGTCCTGGAGAGAAAAAACTGGTTGAAATCCAGGTCCAGCAAGACCTCCTACAGTTGAGCCTTCAATGCACCACCTTCAAATTGCAGGAAGAGGCTTACAAACTCGTTTCGCTTCAGAATATTCAGTCAGAGCTGGAGAAACAGGAAGTAGACACCTGGCAGAAGTTGATCCGCGTCCTAACGCATGAAATCATGAACTCGGTTACGCCCATTATTTCCCTTACTGGTGCCATCAATGACCTCCTGGAAGATGAAACAGGAGCTCCTGTTTCCATTGACTCGCTCGATGAAGAGGACATAGAAGACATTCACCAGGGGATTCGAACGGTGCAAAATAGAAGCAAAGGCATGCTCCATTTTGTTCGGGCGTACCGCAGCCTGACCAATATTCAGCAGCCGGAATTCACCCAGGTTTCGGTTGAGGAAATGATGGAAAGCCTGCAAACCCTTTTCCAACCCGAACTGCGCAAACGCAACATTAAATTGAAAATGGAGGTAGGAGAAGCCCTATTTGTCCGTGCCGACCGCGAGCTGTTGGAGCAAGTCCTGATTAATCTCATCAAAAATGGAATGGAGGCTCTCGAAGGTCGAGCCAAACCCACCTTAACCCTGGAAGCTTCGAATCTGGAAGCAGGCAAGGTCGCCATTCGTGTAAAAGACAATGGAGCAGGTATCCCGGCGGAGTTTCGGCAACAAGTATTCATTCCATTTTTCACCACCAAGAAGAAAGGCTCTGGTATTGGGCTGAGCCTCTCCCGACAAATCATGCAGTTGCACGAGGGTGCCATCAAGCTTGAAACGGAACCTGAAAAAGGGACGGTGTTTACGCTGGTGTTGCCGGAATCCCTACCGCAACCTAATCCCCAGATCCGCTAACGCATCATCTGGTACGCCTGCGGGCGCATCCATCATCAGGTCGCGGCCACCAGCCGTTTTTGGGAAAGGGATCACATCCCGGATGCTGCTTTCGCCTGCCATGAGCATAACCCAACGGTCGAGGCCAAATGCACATCCACCGTGAGGAGGAGCTCCATATTCGAATGCGCGCAACATAAAGCCAAATTTGGCTTCTTTTTCTTCTTCCGAAAGCCCAAGTATGTCAAAGATTTTGCCCTGAACTTCCCGGTCATGGATACGCACACTTCCACTCATGATTTCGCTGCCGTTCATCACCATGTCGTAGCTCTGGGCCACCACGCGGCGAGGGTCACTTTCGAGGTACTGCAAATCTTCGGGGCGTGGCATACAAAACGGGTGGTGGGCAAACGTCAGCTTGCCAGTCTCCTCATCTTCCTCAAAGAGCGGGAAATCCACCACGAAGAATACAGACCATTTATTCGGGTCAATCCAGTTTTCCTGCTTGGCCATGTGAAGGCGAAGGTTTCCCAGCACTTTGCGGGCCTTGCCCACCAGCTTATCCGCTACGATCAAGAGCAAGTCTCCGGGTTTCGCCTCTGCGGCCTCACCGATTTTCTTCAGATGCTCAGGGGTAAAGAATTTATCTACCGAAGACTTGACGGTGCCATCTTCGTTGTATTTGACATACACCAGACCTGTGCCGCCGATCTTGGGGTCTTTGACCCACTTGATGAGCTTGTCGAGCTGCTTGCGGGTGTAGGAAGCGCATCCAGGCGCCACAATTCCAGCAATCAACCCTTTTCCATCGATAATACTATTAAATACCCCAAACTCAGTCCCAGCAACATGCTCATTTAAGTCTACTATGGGAGAACCAAACCGTAAATCTGGCTTATCAGATCCATACAGGCGAATGGCATCCGCATAGGTCATGCGTGGCAGCTCAGGCAGCTCCACGCCGATGGTTTCCCGGAATACATGTTTCACCATGCCGCCAAAGGTGCGCAGCACATCTTCCTGGTTCACAAATGACATCTCACAGTCTACCTGGGTAAACTCCGGCTGGCGGTCACCCCGGAAGTCCTCGTCCCGAAAGCATTTCACGATCTGGTAATAGCGGTCCATTCCCGCTACCATAAGCAACTGCTTCAGGATTTGAGGCGACTGCGGCAGGGCATAAAAGCTGCCGTGATGCAAGCGAGAAGGCACCACAAAGTCACGCGCACCTTCTGGCGTTGACTTGATGAAAAATGGCGTTTCTACCTCCACAAAGCTCATGCTGTCGAGGTATTCCCGTACTGCCCTCATGGTTTTGGCGCGCAACATGAGGTTCTCGGCCATCTTGGGCCTGCGAATGTCCAGGTAACGGTACTCCATCCGCAATTCCTCGCCTCCGTCCGTGTCATTCTCGATTTTGAAGGGCGGTAGTTCCGCCGCGTTCAGCAGGTAAATGCTAGCTGGAATGATTTCAATGTGTCCAGTAGGAATTTTGTCATTCTTGCTTTCCCGTTCTACCACTTCCCCCGTTACCGCCAGGACAAACTCACGGCCAAATGCCTGTGCTTGGGCATAAATCTCGGGAAGCACATCTGACTTAATAGACACCTGGGTAATGCCATATCTGTCCCGTAAATCGAGGAAGAGGATATATCCCAGGTCACGGGTTTTTTGTACCCAGCCACAGAGGGTAACGGTCTGACCAATATGTTCGGCACGGAGTTCACCGCAATTATGGGTGCGCAGAGCTGTTTGCATGAAACTACTGAATGGAAATTGTCGATTGCTGAAACGAGCGGCAAGTTAGGCAATGTTTTGTAGAAATCGCCTAACTTGTGGCCCAATTCTGTCACATGAGCCGCCTGCGCATTTTTGTTTGTTCTGCCAATATTTCTGCCCTCTATCAATCGGTTTATGCCCATAGTACCTTCCAAACGGGAGATAGGGACCTGTTGGTGATAGATGCGCTCGCACTCAAGCCCTCTCAACAGGCTGCCATCAAGCAGGCTGCCCAGCTTCATTCCGAGTTTCAGCTGTATGACTTCAGCTCCACAAAAGTCGAAGGGGCTTCTGCCGTTCCAAGCACCAGAAAACAGTGGACACGCCGCCTCAAAACTCGGCCAGGCTTCAAGCAGGTATACGATTTTTTGCACCAATTTAAACTTGCAGCTGAGGACAAGGAAGCCCAGCAACGTTTGACCTCAGCAATTCCTGAACTTACCCAATCCTGGGATGAGGTTCAGGTATTTCGGCAACCCGTACTTCACCTCAATCGGCCCTTGGAAGCTCTTTTGCCGCAGGCTGTGATTCACCACATCGAGCATGGTTTGGGAGATTACCTGGATATCCTGAAGGGAGAGAAATCCGCCTATCCTTTTTTGTGTCTGTTTGCAGATGCTTTTGGACCATTTCTGGAAAAGCAGGGAAAAAATCCGGCATTTATTCAATCCTATGTGTCGCCAGAAGCTTTTCGCATGGCCGCCAAGAGATTTCCAGAAATCTATTCGCAGGTAGGTGCTGCCGCGCAGTTGGTAACGGGTAAAGCCGCACTTTTATGCTTACAGTCTTTAGAGGAATTCCTAGTAGATGAAGCCTTCTGGCCACATTTTTTTGATCGATGTTTGGAGAAAATTACTGCTCCTGAGCAGGTGCAATTCCTCATCAAACCCCACCCCAGACAAAGTCCGGCTGTACTTACCAGGATACAGCAATATTTTGATCAGAAAGGGCTTGCCGCTACTTTTTTAGACAGCCCAGAGTTCCAATCCCTCAGCATAGAAGTGCTTTTTCAGGCGTGGGCGGGCAAGGTCAAATATGTCTTTTCTCCCTTCTCCTCCAGTGTGTTTTATTTGTCATATCTCTACCCAGATGCTGATATCACTTATGGGTATTCCCTGAGAAGCCTGGAAGGATTCACGCAACGTACGCCCCAACTGTACCTGGACAGATGGGCAGAAGTAGCCCCAGCATTGAAAGAGGTGTTTGGGCAGCGGGTGGAGGAGGTTTGAAGGGAGAAATTTAATGTTACTGGTCTAATCCCTAGCTGCTTATTTTCGTATCCTTTTAGGAGTGGCTTGGAAATAAGAACACAAAAAGCTAAATTTAATAGTCATTAGTGGATGTAAATTAGCATTATGATGGCGGGCAAGACAGAAGAACTAATACTGTATGTATCAACTAAACTTCAAAATGATCCTCATTATGGAGCAATAAAGCTCAATAAAGCTTTATACTATATTGACAATATCCACTTTGCAAAATATGGAACGCCTGTTACTGACTTTAAGTACATTAAGCAAGAAATGGGACCAACTCCTAAACCAGCCGAATTTTTTACCATTATTAATTCCTTAAAAGAATCTGGTGAACTTGAAATTGCAAAAGAGGAAAATTTC
>JBCDIQ010000093.1:0-16542 GCA_039024295.1 Bacteroidota bacterium
CCTTGATTGCTGCCAATGGCAAAGTTGAAGCAAAATTAATTAATTTTACCTAAATTCATGTGCAGTAGTCAATAGCATCAAACACCACACATATTGACCCAACATACATTTTTTCTAGAGGGAATCAATCCATTGGAGATTTACGGGGTAAATGACCTTCGGCTCCATCAGATCAAGCAAGAATTCCCAGAGGTAAAGGTCTTGGCTCGCGGAGACGAACTACGGCTTTGGGGCGAAGAAGCCCGGGTGGAAAAGTTAAAAGGCATCCTTGCTTCCTTATTCACCGAAATCCGAAAACGGGGCAACATCACCCAAAATCAGTTTAATGCCATCCTTTCTCCCACGGCGAAGCCTAGCGACCGATTGAAGGCCACAACTTCTGGGGATGATCCTGTTTTGGTACACGGCAGTAGTGGGCTCCTAATACGCCCCCGGAATACTGGGCAACGAGAAATTGTTCAGGCGGCTTCTGAAAACGACATTGTATTTGCCACCGGACCTGCTGGCACGGGTAAAACCTACATTGCTGTTGCCTTGGCCGTAAAAGCCCTCAAAGAGAAGAATGTCAAAAAAATCATTCTCTGCCGCCCTGCGGTAGAAGCTGGCGAAAGCCTGGGGTTCCTTCCCGGTGACCTCAAGGACAAGGTGGACCCTTACCTGCGGCCGTTATACGATGCCCTGGAAGACATGCTCCACAGCGAGAAGCTCAAGCATTACCTGGACAACAATATCATCGAAATTGCACCGCTTGCGTACATGCGCGGGCGAACCCTAAATAAGGCATTTGTAATTTTGGATGAAGCCCAGAATGCCACCGAGATGCAGCTCAAGATGTTCCTGACCCGTATGGGGGAATATTCCCGCATGATTATCACGGGAGATGATTCTCAGGTGGACCTACCCTACAATCAGCGGTCTGGTTTGGTACATGCCCTCCACCTGCTCAAGGACATTAAGGGAATAGGGTTTGTGCGCCTGACTGCCCAGGATGTGGTTCGCCACCCTTTGGTTCGGAAAATCCTTGGTGCCTACGAAAAGGCATCTTCCTGATATTTTTAACCCTTTGACCCACGCCTATGTACGCTGCCTACCTTCAGCAACATTTTCCACTCGATGAGCGTGCCGGGTTGTATGCCGCACCTAATTTACCAGCTGTTAAGTTGGGCAAGCTCCTCATGAAGGATACCCGAATCGGTTCCCCTAATGATGTGCTGGCCATTCATCTGAATGAAGGTTTGTTCAGCAGTGAGGCCATTCTCTTCACAGAGGATCGGTGTTACCATGACAAAGGGGAATTCTTATTGGAAGATGTAAAGGAGGTGCAGCAGGATGAGGATAAGCTTACGGTGTTTGTTAACCAAAAAGGTCAATTCGTTCCCCACCGGATGGACACCAAAAGTGACCAGGTAGCCACCACTTTAAAAAAGGTATTAGATGGCTTGGCAGCCTTTGATCCCTATGCGGAACAATTGATAGAAAAGACTTACGAAGGATTTGCGACAAACGAATTAGACTGGCTCAACTTGAGGGACCAGGTGCTGTACACCATTGATCAGTTATATATCCGCTACAATGATGGCAAGCTATCGCTACTGGAGTATGAGGATAAGAAAGCGGAGCTATTGGGGAGATTGTAACCAAATTTAGGTAGAATGGGAGGGATTTTAGTTCGGGATAAAGTTTTGTTTACGGGGCAGAATTACTCTTTGTTGGCTTTTTAATTGATAAATCAAAAATATGTTAAAAAGCAGGTAAAAAGGCAATTAATTACCAGTTAATAGTTGCTGATTAGTTTTGTATTAGTTATATTTTAAAGCAGACCTATTCAATTCGAGAATTAATTTATTCCTTTACAAAAGATTAAACAAAAGTTTCAAATAATTTTTATTTCATGAATAACTCCCCACCTTAAAACAAAAAGATGGAGCTCCGTCCGGCAAGACCAAGAGCTCCTTTATGTGAGTGAAACCGAAGCGAGAAAGCTTTGATTTCGGAGAATGAATGTAGGATATTCTCTGCTTATTTCCAAGCCCGAAATTTCTTCTCGCTGCTAATTGTCCTTTGATTAGTGCTACCAAGCCAAATTTATGGCTGGTAGCAGTCTTTTCTAGCTGTCATTCTGTTACACCTTTTAATCATTTGGAAAAATGAGCAGCAACCCTGTACCTCCTTTTTGCCCAAAGTGCAAGCGAGCATTCACCGAATACTCCCGGCAGGAAGATTTCACTTCGTGGAAAACCATCTTTTTGATGGAGCAACTCGAACAACTATTAGAAAGTGAATTTCTTAGAATGAAACACCTAAGGGCTTGCGGTAAGGCCTGGCACCTGATTGTCATAGAGCAGGAAAAAGCACTTTCTGATATCGGTGGTGACCTGGAAATGCTCCAGCAGTATGTTGGAAGTCGAATGAGCAGAATCACTTCCCGAGATAGGAGCAGGTTTTCAAGCCACAAATACCGTCAGCTACTTGAAGAAGAGATAGCATGCCACCGTGAAAAATTATTCAGAGATATTCTTGGCTTCATTTTCAGAGGACCTACCTCGATAGAAGAGCCCCCACCGCTTTCAATCTGACTGATAAATTGATGAAGGGTGAGGTTGTCAATCTAGTATTCAAAACCTTCCACCCCCATTTCTTTACCCTTTATCGAAAGGTTGGGCAAAGAGAAATGGCTGATTTTTACCTTTTGCAACACGTGACAGAATCAAGGCGAATATGCTTGGTTTATTAAATCAAATGCAATTAACCTTGTAATAGTCAGTAGAAAAATAATTGAATCTTTGTAGTAATAACAGGTTCGCTATTTTTCTTACCAGTAATAATCGTTGTTGCATGAACGGGGTTTCGAACCGGAAAATAGGTATATGTCTTATAGGATTGGTTTCTTGTCTGTTTCAGGCATGTACCCCTCAGTGGCTTTTTCAGCACAAGGAGGGCGAAAACTTGCAAGCACTTCAGTTAAGAACATTTCCAGTTCAGATAAATGAGCATTTGATCCAGCCAGACGATCGGGTGACCCTCAGTGTGTGGGGAAACGATGAATTGGGCATTGGATCTACTTTTAGTGTATACAGTTCCAACGAAGAGTTCGGGAAGTACCTCGTGATTGACCAGAATGGAGAGGTATCTATCCCTATGCTGGGCACGGTTAAATTAGCCGGCCTCAGTGCGCGTGAAGCGAACCTGTACCTGACCCAACTTTACAGCAAATACATCCGCGATCCCATTGTGTACACCCGTGTGCTCAACCACCAGGTAACCATTATGGGCGAGGTAAGAAATCCCGGGAACTATGAGCTCGACCGCCAGCGAAAGTCACTGCTAGAGGTGATCGGAGAGGCCAATGGCTTCACCGATTTTGCTGATAAAACCCGTCTCACCATCATCCGCCAAACTGCGGACAGCACCCTGAACGAGATTCCCGTCGACCTGACAGATGTGGAAACCTTGTACGATAAAAAGCTTATCCTACAGAAAAATGATGTGATTTATGTGCCGGAAAGGCGCGCTAAATTCCTGGGGTCCATCGGGGTGCCTGTGGTTAGCATTGCAGGGGGAATCATCACTTCGGTTGCGTTCTTATTAACCATTATTAACCGCTAGCTCTGCCATGAATGATTCTGGGGAAATTATGAAAATTGTGCGCCCGCTTTTGCGTGGGCTGCCAATTATCATAGTATGTATGGCCATTGCCATTTCCCTGGGCGCAGTGCAAGTATATTATGCGGTGCCCATCTTTCAGGCAGGAGCTTCTATTAAAATCAACGATAAGTTCAGTGGGGCATCCGAATTTTTGAAAGAGTTTCAGCCTTTTTCACAAACGGATATGCTAAAAACGGAAGTCGAGGTGATCATGTCACGGTACATGATCCAGAAGGCCGTCGAAGCCATGGGAGATACGGTGCTGTATTTTCGTTACATCCGCGGGAACAAACGTGAACTCTACAACAGTACTCCATTTTTAATCAGCAACATATCAGGTACCGAAAATGCCCGAAACCGGTCCTATAACCTCACCCTTGCCGATGATGGTACCCTGACCTGTACCTACCTGAAAGACGAAATCCCCATTTCTTTTCAGGGAAAAATGGGAGAGACCCTGAAAGGGCCAGAAATATCTTTCTCGGTTTGTCCGAACGAAGCCTACGTCTCGCAAAACCCGACTTCCCTTCGTCCAGATAACTATGCATTTGAATGGTGGTCAGCCGACCAGCGGGCTGCGACTTATGCAGGAGGCCTTGGTACCAACTTATTGGTGAAGATGCTGGATCCGGAAATCTCCATTGTCAAGATTTATGCCCTGCATGAAGTCCCGCAAAAGGCAGCTGACTTTGCCAATGCATTGGCCCAGGCATACCTGGATGACTTTGTTCAGAGTCGAACCATGTCGGCCAATCAAGCCCTTGGATTCATCGATGATCAGATCAATGACATTCGGGCAGAGTTGAAAGCTGCCGAGGAAGCACTCGAACGGTTCAAGACCAACCAGGAGGTCATGAACCTCACCATGTCAACCGAGAGTGAGCTCAAAACGATGGCGAACCTTGAGCGACAACTGATGGAGTTGGAACTTCAGCAAACGGAGCTACAGAACTTATCTGAATATGTGACTGCCGATAAGTGGGGGGCTGAGGCGTTGTCTGATTTTGAGTCTATGAACGACCGTACGTTTAGCGAAGCCATTTACAAGATACATGAGCAGAAGAACCAGCTAAAAACTCTGTTACAAAAATACACCGAACTGCATCCTAAGGTCATCGGGCTGAAAGCAGAAATAGAGCGAACCCACCAATCTCTGATTGAAGGCATTCAAAACAGCTTGAACACCAACCGGGAAAAAATGGCCCAACTGACAGGCGAATTACAGCAGTCTAAAGGGCAAATGTCTCAGTTGCCGGGAGTGGAGCGCAACCTGCTCATCCTGGAGCGGACCTTCCGGACCAAAGAACAGGCCTATAATTTTTTGATGGAAAAGCGTACGGAAGCAGCCATTAGCTCTGCCTCTGCGATTTCATTTCATAAAATTCTTGAGCATGCAAGCGTCCCAAGGGATGCCAAACGTCCTCAAAAAACGTTCATCTTAGCTGTTGCAGGCATGGTGGGCCTCATTATTGGGTTGGCGATTGTCTTCTTCATCAATTACATGAAAGCTGCAGTGGTCACGGTCGCCGACATTGAAGATCACTTGCAGTTGAGGGTGCTGGGAACGATAGGGCATGTGCCTGAAGACCTGTTTTATGTGCACCAGGATTTCATCAACCTGACTGCTAAAATTGAATTGCTCCACGCCAGTAGGTTGATCAGCATTGCCTCCTGTGAGCGAAACGTTGGGAAGACCCTAATTGGCAGCAACCTGGCGAAGGCCATGAGCAGTATGGGAAAGCGGGTTTTGCTCATTGATGCTGATTTGTATCATCCCAAAGTCCATAAACCCTTTGGGCTGCCCCATTTCACCGGACTGAACCAAGTCATTAAAAAGGGGATAGCAGTTGAAAATGCCATTCAGGCAAGTCCGTTTGACAACCTGGATTTCCTCAGTACAGGGGATTTCATTGGAGAAATCCCGACAAGCGTACTGCTTGATCGGAAATTGCCAACCATGCTGGACGAGCTACAACAGGTATACGATATCATCATTGTCATCTGTCCCGTCATGCAAGGCACCCATGATGCCATCAGCCTCATGAAAAAGTCCCCGTTGAACCTGGTGATTGCACGTGCCGATAAGACGGGCTTTGGGTCCTTGAAGGATGTGGAGCGAACCGTAGAGGATTTTCAGGTACCCCAAACGTACATTGTGTTCAACACCAACAGGCTTCAAAAAGAGGAGAGGTCCTACTACATAGAGCCCGGCCAACTGCCAAGAATTGGTAAGGGAAGTCGGCGGAAATTTGTCATGCAAAAAATCAAGCTTCTGTTTACCAAGTGAAATGGCTATCCCACATATGCGGCGTCCAGCGTGACACCTACATGACTCTGGCGGATCAGGCACTTGTGAGTGGCTCCAATTTCCTTTTGGGAATTTTGCTTACCCGTGCGTTGGGGTTAGAAGCGTACGGTATATACGCCTTGGTTTGGATGGGAATGACCTTTGTCGGAGGAATCCAGCAGACGTTGGTGCTTGCGCCCATGATGAGCCTGGGACCAAAAGAATCACCAGAGAATCAACCAGCCTATTGGCGGGCAACCTGGACGATAAACGCTTGTTTATCTCTTGCAGGGGGCGGACTTGCCATGCTTGCCATTGCTACTGCACCTTGGTGGAATGGGGGGCCTTTACCAGACTATCTGCTGACCTATCTGCCACTTGCGGTAATCGTATACCTGATCCAGGAATACCTGCGGAGGTATTTTTTTATCCGGAGCCAAGTGCTGTGGGCATTGCTGGTTGATCTGGTTGCCTACCTTGGCTTGCTGGCATTTATCGGTATATGCTGGATAGCAGGTGAATTAACCCTAGAAGCTGTCTTCTTGGGATTTTGTGGTGCTTATGGAAGTTCAAGCTTATTGGGCTGGGCAGCATCTCGCCTTACCACCGTTTCAAAAAAGAAGTTCACCCATCAGTTCAAAAGGCATTGGGTCTTTGGCAGGTGGTTGGTGGGAACCTCCATCCTCCAGTTTTTCTCAGGTAACTTCTTCATCATCGCAGCGGGAACGCTCAGCGGAACTGGTGCGGTAGGAGCCCTTCGGATGGTTCAGAACCTGATGGGAGTGGCACATGTGCTGTTCCTTGCCATGGAAAACTTTGTGCCGGTCCGTGCTGCTGCCAGCATGGCAGAAGGTGGTATAGCCGGACTTCAGGCGTACCTCAAACAGGCCACCTTCAAATTAGGAGGGGTTTTGGGAGGATTGTTGCTGATTGTTGGAGTTGCTGCCCCTTGGCTTTTAGGGTGGTGTTACGGTGCTGAACATGCCTCTTACGCTTATCTGGTGAGAGGATTCTGTCTGCTCTATATCCTTACGTTTACAGGATTCATCTTCCGGTATTACCTCCGGAGTGTAGAATATACCTTCCCCATTTTCTTGGCTTATGTCCTGAGTACGGCATTCAGTGTAATTGCTGCATATCCGATGGTGGGGCAATTTGGATTGATGGGGGTGATTTACGGAATGGGAACAGCTCAACTGGTCGTCCACCTATGTTATCTGATTTCATTAAAAAAACGACTTCCTGCTTTGAGGCAGGAGGCATAAACTGTAGAATGCTATGAAAATCGTTCATTTGATTTTGGGAAAAGCCAGGCTAGATCGTGCCAACGGCGTGAACCGCGTAGCACATAACCTGGCCACCAAGCAAGCAGAATTGGGGCATGAGGTAGAGATTTGGGGGATTACTTCCAATCCCAATCAATTTCTTGCAAAAAGGCCCTATAAACTTAAACTGTTTCAGACAAATCGAAATCGCTTTCGGGTTGCCAAGGGAATAAAATCTGAGATCTCATGGTTGTCCAGAGCGGCTGCAATGGTACACATACATGGATGTTTCATTCCAGAATTTTCGGCAGTTGCTAAGCAGCTCCGAAAACAGGGCATCCCCTATGTGTACAGTCCGCATGGAGGATTCAGTCCAGGAGCCATCGATCGTGGAGGATGGAAAAAGCGGTTTTACTTCCAACAATTCGAAAAACCCCTGGTCCTGGGGGCTCATGCACTTCATTTTCTGGGGCCTATCCAGTTCCACGCTTTTGACAGGTGGTTGCCAGGTGCACAGAAAGTGATCATTCCCAATGGACAGAACTTCGAAGAACTTTCCTGGATACCCTGGCCACAAGACATACATTCAGAACGGCCCATTTTCAGCTTCTGCGGGAGACTTTCGATGGAGCACAAAGGGCTTGACCTCTTGCTGAAGGGATTTGCCCGTTATTGCCTGGAAGGCGGAAGGGGAGCTTTATGGCTCATCGGAGATGGAGAGGACCGGAAACCCCTCACCAGATTGGCAAAGAAGCTAAAGGTCCGTGAGCGAGTCACCTTTCATGGAAGTGTATTTGGGGAGGAAAAGCTTAACCTGCTGTACCACAGCGATTGGTTTATTCATCCTTCCCGATATGAAGGCATGCCCTGTAGTGTGCTTGAAGCCGCAGGGCTGGGAAAGCCTTCCATCATCAGTGAGTACACTAATTTGGGATCGGTCATTCAGAAGCGAGATGCAGGAATTGTATTGCCTCAATTGGACGTCATTGAACTGACCAACAGTTTCAACAAAGCTGAGCGCCTTTACCTGGCGAAAGAGCATCACCTCATGGGGATTCACGCAAAGCAAATGGTCCAGGAGGATTTTACCTGGGAAAGCATTGCGCAGCGGTTCGTTCACCTGTACCAAAATGATCCCTCCGCTTCTCCCAAGATGCTACATGCTCCGACTCCTCCGGAAGTGAACAAACAACCTGCTTCAGATCAATCTTCAACGTCAAAACCCAAGATTGCTTCTTGAAACCAGCCACCCGCATCAGTAACGGAATCATTTTCCTCTTCACGGTGATCATGTTTTTCAGGATCGTCACCTACTTTGAATTGGTAGAGGAGAAGTCTATTTCTGCGGTTATCAAGGCGGGAACGCGGTTTTTATGGACGGGTGTCAGCTATCTGCTGTATCGTTATCTGAGGGTGCAAGGTAATGGCTTCCGGTTTTACTACCGGAGCATCCTGTCGATGAACTTTTATTTTCTCTACCTCCTGCTTGGGCTTTGGTCGTTCATTTGGTCTACAAATGTTCCCTACAGCGCCAAGCAATGGGCGATGGACCTGGAATGTGTAGCCTTCGTATTTTTCTTTTGGAAGGCCTACCTCGCATACAACCAGAACCCTTACTACACCAAAAAAATAGGGCTTGGGAAATTGCTGTATTCCTCGACTGTGATTGTGGCCATTTGGTTCCTGATTGGCATGTTTGAAGACCCCGAGTCCTATTTAAGACTTACTCATGGTGGGAACGTTGCAAGATTGGGAGGGTACATCATCAACCCGAATGAGCTGGGTATGCTGGGGGCGGTTGGGATTGCCGGGATGTACGCAGAGGTCAAGCACAACGGATTCAAAAAAGGGTACCTGATTGGCTTTTTGCTTATCGTGTGGATGATGATTGAGACGGGCTCCCGTTCTTCCCAGATCGGGCTATTCCTGGTAACCTTTTACATGGTGTTGACTTCGGGAAACAAACGGTTAATCACCGGCACCTTGGTGGCAGGGGCTATACTTGCCCCGATCGTGTTTAACCAGGTATTCCTCAAAGAAGGAGACATGGATGAGGTGATGAGCATGACTGGCCGTGGGCCATTTTGGAAGGACTTGTTGACCACGAATTTGCCCAAAGAACCTTTTCTGGGCTTTGGTTTTATGCGGATTGCTTATACCGATCGATTTGAAAGTATCAACTTCCCCGGGGGGATGGCTCATAACACGTTTATCCAGGTCGTCATGAACCTGGGGCTGGTGGGGTTCTTCTCCATTCTTGTTCAAATGGTTCTGGTATGGCGATCCCATTACCGTCATGAAGACCCCTATACCAAGACGGTAATGGCAGCTGTGTTCTTCCCAATATTCATCAACTCTCTGACTGAGTTTGGCATTTTTGGTGATGCCAATTACGGCATTCTGTTCTGGCTGTTCATCGTGTTTGGGTTGGTGGTCCATGCTGAGCATAAACCCGAACGAGGTGCCAGATGGACCTCCTTTCCTGCTGTTCCTCCTCGACTTTCAACTTCTACCGTGCCATGAATACGACTGATCAACAAATATTGAAACAGGTGTTGACCTTACAAGGGCCAGCAGCCACAAAAGCTGATGTTCATTTTTTCAATGGAAAAAAAGATGCTTCTGGGATGTCCCTTCGGGAATTTGATTACATCTGTAACCCCGATGGAACCCTGCGATGGGTATATCCCAAAGGACAGTCGCGTCCTGTGTTTTTGTCCATGTATCATGAGGCTACCTGGAAAGCGCGGCTTTATCAGGCAGTAACCTATGCAGCGTTTGGATGTGGCATGGGAGAGTTAATGAGAAAGGGCAATTTCAGGATTGGATATGAAAAACAATTGAAAATTGAAGCTTGGAAAGAGGAACTGGGCGCAGATGAATACGCCATATTTTTGGGAACAGCAGGCGTGAACCGAAAAAGTGTGGTGGCCTTTTCTACCAAAAGATCGGTTCAGTACTTTCTCAAAGTCGCACATTCTACTGCTGCATCTGCCCTCGTAGAACAGGAGAAAGCTATGCTAAAGACGCTCTCAAGGCAGTCATTTAGCCGAGTGGCCCTGCCCAAGCAAGTGGTTGTTGATCAGCCTTATTTGCTTCTCCAGGCAACAAATCGCCCACCAAATGCGAAGCAACAGGAAGGGATTTCTACCCTACACATAGAAGCTTTGCGGCAGCTTTATACCCCATTTGTAAAAACCCTTCCCATTGGAGCTACCGCTTTTTATCAGGAACTGCAAGCAAATCTCTACCACATAAGTCGCCAGGAATTTGAGCTACAAGGCCCGTTCCAGGAGTTGTACCATTTGTTAACTGACCTACTTCAATCGATTGATACCGAGCTTCCCATCCAGGTATCACTGGGGCATGGTGATTTTACCCCATGGAACATGTACGTTTCTGCTGGGAGGCTTCACCTCATAGACTGGGAGCTGTCCAGATTTGAGCTTCCCCTGTTGTACGATGCCTTTCATTTCTGTTATCAATCAGGATCTCTGCTGAAGGGAGAGGGATATAGGAGCGTACAAAGTCGGCTGAACCGCATGTTGGCCTTACCTGAAACACAGTCCCTGATCACTTATTTTGGAGGAGATGCAGCCACCTATGAACAGCTCTACTTGCTCTACGTGGTCAGTTACTATGTGAAAAAATACCTCGAAGCACCCACTTCTGCCAGCCAGATGTCACGGTCGCTTGCTTTATGGAATGAAGCACTTATCAGCCAAACCCCCTCTTCTCAGTCATTTTCTCACTCCATGTCTGTACCTGCACACGTTTAAGCGCAGTATCTCATGCAAACCACAAAAACCTCGTACCGACACACCTTTATCCGAGAGCTCTTTCCTAAGCTATACAGCCTTAGATATGGATTTTTAAAATATTTTTACCAGCACCTAGACGAAATTCCGGCAACGTCTGACATTGATTTAATAGTGGACAAGACCGAACTGCCTCATTGGCGGAGGATGTGTGGATCTTCTCCTTACGTAGACCATGTGGTCTTCAGGCAGACCTCCTTTGCCCTATTTTGTGAACTATATTTCCGGGATGGCTCCTACCTGGAATTGGACCTGATCTATGCCTTCAAATGGAAAGGGGTTGTGTTCATGAACATTGAGGAGGTGTTAAGGGCGGTACGGCCAAATGATCACCGGGTAAAGGTGCCTCCTGTAACCTACAGTTTTGCCTACATATTTTTGTTTTTCGGGCTAAATAAAGCAGAGGTTCCTGCAAAATACCAATTCCATTTTCAGTCTTTACCAGAGGCTACCCAGCAAGAAGTACAAAATTGGTTTGTGAAAAGGTACCTTTCGGGGAAGAAAGAGGTAGATGTATTTGACCTTCGGCCCTGCCAAAAAAATCTTTTGCAGGCATGCAAAAGGCTTCCTGAAAATAAAGGTATTCCCGGATGGAAAAGCAGTTGGTACTCGCGCCTGGATGCAGTATTTCCGCCTGCTCCCCTCATCACCTTCAGTGGAGTTGATGGTGCGGGTAAATCCACCGTGCTTGAGCACACCCGAAAGCTATTGGAAGAAAAATACCGACGGGAGGTAACTGTCCTTAGGCAGCGGCCAGGGATTTTGCCCATCCTGAGTGCCCTCAAATACGGAGCAAAAGAGGCTGAAAAACGGGCCGCCGAACGACTGCCCAGGACTGGCCAAAACAACAGCTTCATCTCTTCCCTTATGCGATTCGCGTATTACTATTGCGATTATCAGATTGGCCAATGGTGGGTTCGAATTAAATACCGTAGAAAAAACTCGGTGATTTTATACGATCGATATTACTTCGATTTCATGGCTGATGGGCGAAGAAACAACCTGAAGCTACCTAAATGGCTCCTTCATGCGGGATTTCGTTTTGTAACCAAACCCGGTCTTAACTTTCTCCTTTTTGCCGATCCAGAAGTGATTCTCGCCAGGAAACAAGAACTAAGTGAATCTGCGATTATCGAGCTTACCCAGGCGTACCAGGAGGTATTTAAAAAACTAGATCAGGCTTATCCTGGCAACCAATACCATTGCATTAATAACCTTCACCTGGAGGCGACCCTTAATTTGATTGAAAAGGGCTATGTCAACTCGACACGCTCCACAGATTCTTAATTGATAAGAGCTCCTAAGTATGCGTAAAACTTCATTTCATGGCCCTGAAAGATTTCCATATATTTGCTCCCCTGATTACCCGTCAGAACACGATGCTTCTATGTCTACCATCCTAATATCGGCTTATGCAGTTGATCCTTTTCGGGGGTCAGAAGAAGGCATGGGATGGAATTTCATTCGGCAAATTGCAAGGTTTAATAAGGTTATCGCTATCACCCGGGAAAATAACCTTCCCCAGATTCAGAAGTACCTCGCCTTGCATGAGGTTCCTGAGGCAGAAAATATTCAGTTTGTTGGGTACGATCTCCCCAAACACCTAAGGTTTTGGAAACGCGGTGTCAAAGGTTCCCGGTTGTATTTCTTCTTGTGGCAGCGAACCCTTCCCGCATTTATTCGCAAGCAAGGTTGGGCATTTGATATTGCCCATAACCTGAATTTTCACAATGACTGGGCTCCCAGCTTTTTATGGAAATTGGGCAGGCCGTTTGTTTGGGGACCTGTTGGTCACCATCCGTTGATTCCTGAAGATTTTTTAAAGCCTTCGTACGGAACAAAGGCCTACATGAAAAACCGTCTGAACTGGCTCGTAAAAAATCTTTTTTGGAACAGCTCTGCATTGAAACGAACAGCACAGGAAGCCGACGTAGTTTTTGCAATGAATTCGGAAGTGGAAACCGTACTTCCGCCAGTAAAGCAGCTAACGTTGATGCCATCAGTTGGGACCGAGTATGTTGAATGGGCCTGGAGCGGCCCCAAACCAACCTTTGAAGTCCTTTCCATTGGTCGGTTTGTCCCAATGAAAGGGTTTGATCTCACGTTGCAGGCATTTGCAAATTTTCTGCAACGGGCAGGGTATCCTGACCCGGCACATGTCAAGCTTGTGTTGGTGGGGAAGGGCCCTGAGCAAACCCACCTAGAGGTATTGGCTGATCGCTTGAAAATCACGCCTTATCTTAACATCATTTCCTGGGTTGACAGAGAAAAGCTCGCTGATATATATCGCCGTTCGAGTGTGTTTTTATTCCCTTCTCATGAGGGGGCGGGAATGGTGGTCGCAGAAGCTATGTCATATGGCCTGCCGGTAGTTTGCCTTGAAAATTCTGGCCCCGGGGAGTTTGTAACGAAGGAAAGTGGAAAGGCTGTGCCCTATAAAACCTATTATGAAACGGTTTTTGAGCTGGGATCAAATGTCCATCAGTTATATGCTGAACCTCAATCATTAGAAGCCCTCTCCAAAGGTGCGCGCCACCGCTTTGAATCCTGGTTTGATTGGGAGGTGAAAGGGGAAATCATACGTGAAGCTTACGAGCATATCCTTCAAACAGCATCAGCCGGGAAGCAATAATCACTGTGTCAATTTGGTACACTTCCTGTTTCATAAAAGCACGAGCTTTCGATTGGTGGTGCTTTAATATGCTGGAAAACAGAGGATTGTGTTTGGTGTGTGATTTGATGAAGTTTTATGCACCAAAGTTTGACCCATGTTTGCTCACACCTTCAGGGTTGCCATCCGTAACCTATTACGAAACAAAGTTTACACCTTGATCAACCTGACGGGCTTGACAGTAGGGGTTAGCTGTTGCTTGCTACTGCTCCTGTTTGTTCAGCATGAAATGACCTACGACCGGTTTCACCCCCAAGCTGATCGGCTCTATCGGTTGGCGTTGAACCGCGTTTACCCTGACCATCAAACTGAATATGCGGTTATCCCACATTCTATCGGGGAAGCAGCACAGGCCGAACTACCGGAAGTAAAATCTGTCACGCGCTTATTTCCAGTGAACGGAAGTCTGGTGTTTAAGCAAGGAGAAGAGGTATTCGAAGAAAAGGAAGCTGTATTCGCAGATTCAAACTTCTTCCAGGTTTTTGGTGCCCACCTGCTAACAGGAAATGAACAGGATGTGCTAACAGGGCAGCAAAAAGTTGTGCTTACGCAAGTGGCTGCCTCGAGGTATTTCGGAAGCGAAGACCCAGTCGGAAAAGTCATTGAATCCAATTTTGGCTTGCTGCAAGTGACTGGGGTGTGTGAAAATTATCCTGAAAAATCTCACTTGGATTTCGAAGTCTTAATCTCCCTGGGTACGCTGAACTTCATCAGGAATACCCAAAATTACATTTCATTCTCCACCCATACCTATTTGGTGCTCGAACCGGCAACTCAACCTTCTGCGGTAGAAGTCAAGATGCCAGAGGTGGTTCAAAAATATGCCGCAGGTCAGATTCAGCGGCAATTAGGGGTCAGCTACGATGATTATCACCAAGCAGGCAACGGCTACGACTATTTCCTACAGCCCGTTGCCAACATTCACCTGGATTCTCATTTACAAGGAGAAATCCACCCCAATGGCAACAGAACCTATGTTTACCTCTTCTTCTGTATTGCCCTTTTTATTCTCCTCATTGCCTGCATCAACTTTATGAACCTCACAACTGCCCGGTCTGCAGAGCGGGCAAAGGAAGTGGGCATGCGGAAGGTACTCGGCTCCCGAAAATCTCAGCTGATATGGCAGTTTCTGGCAGAGTCAATTGTAATTGCTGCCGTTAGTGTGGTGATCGCGCTTGGAGGCGTGTATTTCCTGCTACCTCTGATCAATAATTGGCTTGACTTACCCCTGAGCATGCAAGTTCTAATGGAATGGGAAGTGTGGGTGGGGATAATTGCTTTTGCGGTAACCCTGGGAATATTTTCCGGTTCCTACCCCGCCTTTTTCCTGAGTGGCTATGGGCCAGCTCATGTGTTAAAGGGAAGTTTTACCAGGGGCAAAACAGGTACCAAACTCCGAAATGGGCTTGTGGTGTTTCAGTTTACCATATCGGTTAGCCTGATCATCGCTACCCTGGTGGTACAACAGCAGATGGATTATACCCAGGAAAAAGAGCTGGGATTCGCCAAAGACCAATTGGTGGTGATTGAAAGAACGCATTCCCTTGCCCAGCAGGCAGGTGCCTTTCGAGCTGAATTGTTGAAACTTCCCGGAGTAGAAGCCGCAGGCTATACCGGGGCCATGCCCGGAGGCTACTATTTTGGTATGATGTTTCAATTTCCGGGGGATGAAACCGTGCACACGATGCAGGGGATGACCACAGATGAATATTTCACCGAGGCCGTGGGAATTGATATTGTAGAAGGCCGATCCTTTGATCCGAGGTTTAATGATTCTCTATCTATTATCCTGAACCAGGCCGCTGTGGCAGATATGGGAATCACCGATCCTGTGGGCCGAAGGATCACCCATAACAATGATGGCAATCCCATCACCTATACCATCATTGGAGTGGCTCAGAACTTTCATTTTGAATCTCTGCATACCGCCATTGGAGCCCTTGCCATCACCCACGCCAGCAGTGCCATCGGGAACCCGGGATTGGCGCAGATGGCGCTTCGAATCAGCCCCAGGCGGGAAGCAGAAACACTCGCTTCCATGGCCGAGGTGTGGCAGGGGTTCGTACCCGACCAGCCATTTGCTTACAGGTCGTTTGATCAGGACTGGGAAGGTATGTACAAATATGAGTATACGTCAGGAGAACTGTTTGCCACCTTTGCTGCATTGGCGATTCTGATCGCCTGCATTGGTCTATTGGGATTATCTGCCTACAACGGGCAGCTCAGAAACAAAGAAATGAGTATTCGGAAAATACTGGGAGCCTCTCCTTTCCAACTACTGGGGCTGTTGTCCAGAGATACCTTGTTGTTGATCCTCCTGGCTATTCTGTTGGCGGTTCCCATTAGCTGGTGGGGCATGCAACAATGGTTGGAGCAATTTGCCTATCATGCGAATTTACGTGTTGAAACTTTCGTCCTTGCGGGAGCCTTGGTTCTTGCTGTTTCCTGGCTGACCTCTTTGAGTCAAACCTTGAAGCTCTCTTACAGCAATCCATCCGAAAGTTTGAGGACGGAATAAAGGGTCTGAAGTAATAATGCGAATCGCTAGTTAAAGAGGTCGAAACAGAGAAAAAACATTGCAGCAGCGAGCTTTCCAAACACATGTACCATCAGTCCTTGGGTAGATCTGACCTTTGAGGCTGATTGGATGTCTGTTTTTTGGTCAATCCAGTTTAAAAACGACTCAATAGGTTGCCTTACCCGACTCACAGAGGTAGAAATTAACCTACCATTGGCTCCGATGTCGTCTTGTCCTTTTTTGCGCTTGACTGGAGTAAACAAGTCTACCTTTGCTCCTTTGGATAATTCTTCAGCTAGTGGCTCATCACAATATGCTTTATCGAGGAACAATTGCCG
>JBCDIQ010000094.1:0-16493 GCA_039024295.1 Bacteroidota bacterium
ATCACTTTAGGCTATGATTATACCAATGCTGTAAAGTATTCTCAAAAATTGGTTTTAAATTGAATTTAGGGTTTTGCTTTTTGATGTTAGGAGCGATTCCGGTATACGTCACAAACAATTGAATTATTAGCTATGTCTTTAGAGTCCCACAACATCATCGAGTTAGACCTCACTCAGCTTGAAATGCTTTCAGATGATGACCCAGAGTTCATGGAACAAATCTTGGAGATGATTTCAGAGCAATCCCCTGAAGTGATCCAGGATATGAAAACTCAGTTTTCTCAAAAAGAGTTCATGAATGTTAAAAAAACAGCCCATAAGTATAAGTCTTCTGTAAATATCCTGGGAAATCCCGTTATGACCCGAATACTCAAAGAACTCGAAGACGAAGCCACCAAAGGAGAAGATGAAGGTAAAATTGGGGCTTTGGTTCAGGAGTTTGAGCAGGTATGTACAAGCTTGGTTCAGCAAATAGACCTGGAGCTGGCACGTCTGAGAGAGGCAGCCTAATACCATCCACTCATAACAATCTCTGCGGTCGCAGCATCTATTTGACGAATTCTAAAGAATTCTCCTCCCATTTCCCGATCCTGTATTTCATAAACCCGTCCATCTTCCTCCTTTAGTTTCGGGTTTTGATGATGTTTAGCAGCACGCTCACAAGTAGACATCAATGCTTCTAACAACGCATAGGCACCATAGATATCCATTCCAGAAACACGTAGCCTGAGCCTGCTGTTTTCAAAGTGAATCTCCTCCAGTAACACAACGTTTTGAGAAAGTTGAAGCCTTACCACCACAAGGTGGCAGTCCCCACATGGCAGGGAATCTGGATTGGTACCCTCTGATAGGTCAAATATTGTTTCCCCTTTTTCAGGGATGGCAAAAGTGGAGTCAAGGTAAGCATACAATAATTTTCCAAATCCAGCAGTCTCACTATCATCCTTGCAAATACCTGCTAATTCAGTCCGTGCGGGAGGTTTTACAGGGATTAAGTAAGCCCCAAAAGCAAAGCCTTCGTTATCTCCTACCTTGATTTTTGCCCAGTTTCCTTGCATCCAACCCATCTTAACGGGCGCATATTCCTCCTCTTTTAGGAGTTCTACCTGCTCTCCGTAGGGAATTTTCATGATTTTCACAGCTGTTGGAGTAGGAGCTTCACGCATATTGAGTCCGGAGGGAGCTGTTACGTAATACACACCTGGATTCTTGGGCAGTACATACTGGGCCTTGAGCAGCGGCAGATGAAAGCCCCATAAGCAACAGAAGATGAAGCACACTTGCTGAAAAAAGGAATGAGATAGTTTCATTGGGATAATTGGTTGATCAGTTGTTGCTGGTGGTGTTTAAGGTTGGGGCAAACATGTACCATATATGGTTCATCAGGGACCAGGGATGCTACCCCAGCCGGTAAAGCATGAACCTGCTTTGCAGCATAGGCTTGAATTTCTTGGATAGAACGCTTTGGCATAACCGCGTTTTGGTTAACGAAAGCCGGAACCAATACTTGTTCGATGCTATGGGGTGATGAAGAAAATACTGGGATTTCACCAGGATGCCACTCATCGTACAATTGGTCTCCCAGCATCATTCCATGGGAATCATAAAACCGATTTACTTGCAATTTTCCCGGGAATGAGGTTTTGGCCGGGTTTTCTGAAAGCTTGATTTTGCCTTTCCAGGTGCCTGTTTCATCCTGAAGTGCGGCGAGTTTGTACACGCCCCCCAAAGCGGGCTGATCATAAGCCGTGGCCAAACGGGTTCCGACTCCCCATGTGTCAATTTTCGCCCCTTTTTGCTTGAGACGTTCAATTTTGTATTCATCCAGGTCATCACTGGCGACAATTGCGGCCTGATCAAATTCAGCATCATCGAGCATCTGACGAGCCATGATGCTCAGTTCCAATAGGTTTCCCGAGTCCAGCCGGATACCCGCAAGGGTATGCCCGTTAGATTTAAGCTGTTGCCCTACCTCAATTGCGCGTTCGATCCCTATTCGGGTGTCATAGGTGTCTACCAATAGCACCACATTGTTCGGTAAGGCCTGGGCATAGGATTCAAATGCTTCCATTTCTGAATCATAGGACATCACCCAGCTGTGGGCATGGGTACCTTTCACGGGGATGCCAAAAGTGTGTCCGGCCCAAACGTTGGATGTTGCACCTGCGCCCCCAACGAAGGCTGCTCTACTTGCTGTCAACCCACCATCTTTGCCCTGGGCCCGCCTGAGGCCAAATTCCAGCACTGCATCCCCTTGCGCTGCTGTGCAGATTCTGGATGCCTTGGTAGCAACCAGGCTGGGAAAGTTCATGAGTGTGAGCAAGGCAGTTTCCAATAGTTGGGCCTGAATCAAGGGGCCTTCCACGCGTAGCAAGGGCTCATGTGGGAAAGCAATGCTGCCCTCAGGCATGGCATGCACCGTCACGGATAAAGACAATTGCTCCAGGTAGGCTAGAAAATCCTGGGTGAACATGGGGTTTCCATCATTGCCGGTAAGTTGCTTCAGGTAGGCGATTTCTTCAGGGGTCACCTGGAACCTGGATAAAAATTCCATCACTTCGGCCTGGCCTGCAGTCAGGCAGTACCCTCCCCCAAAAGGATTTTTCCTGAAAAAGAGGTGAAAAACGGCATTTCGTTCAGCTATTCCCATCCGAAAATAACCTTGAGCCATGGTGAGTTGGTATAAATCGGTGAGCAGCGAGGAGGTAGGTTGAAAGTCCATATTTCAAAAGGATATGTAGAAAAAAGATGTACAACATTTCATTTTTCCATGGGGCTGTTCGTCCCAAAGGAATGCCCTACTTACCTAGCATTGCACATCAAGGATAGCTGTCGGTCTTATTTTGGGTTTACCCTAAGATATTATAACTTATCTGTGTAGAAATGGCTACTTGTAAAAAATGCTTCCAATATCCTAACGTTTTTTACTGGTAAGGTCAAGCTTTATCTGAAGGTTATTACATGTGGTTTCTGGCGTCTGATGTTTTCCTCAGCATTCTGAGGGGCATGCTATGTACATGCCTGTTTAGCTGGTGTGTGTTGGCACATGCGGAGATACGACCCAGTTCTGAAAAACAGCGTCAGCAAGAGTTCAAACGGGCCATGAAGCAGGTGGACATCTTTCACAACGACAGTGCCAACCTCATCCTTTCTGCCCTCCTAACCGACCTTCACCGAACCCATGAACTCCAAACCCCATTTGGCCTTCAGGTAAGGCTGAGACAAGCTGAAGTCCTGGAAAAAGACCATCAGGACGATTTGGCCATCAGGAAACTACTGGTCATCGCGGAAGATAGTAAACAAGCTCAGCAGTGGGAGGTATTTGCAAATGCTCAACTATCCTTGGCCAGGTTAAGGGAGAAATTCAAGCTAGAAAAAAAGTGCCATAAGCACTTACAATTAGCCAAAAATGCCCTTGAAACCCATGCAATAGGTACCCTGCTTCCAAGGTATTACATCCGGGTATCCTCCTTTCATCGGATTTTCCAGACGGAAGATTCTGCCAGGTTCTACGCTAAGAAGGCTGTAGCAGCAGCTCAGGACAAGGGGCAACTGGCCCATGAGGGAACCAGCCAGCTCTTGCTGGGGATGTTGTACTTCGATATCGAATACGCCAAGGCAGAAAAGCATTTTCTGCGCGCTGGAAGTATTTTCCGAAGCCTGGAAGATCACAATGGCTTTGGAGCCAGCCTGATAAACCTCACGGGCTTACACCTCCAAAATGGCCGGACCACCTTGGCAATGAAGTACAATGATTCCTCTTTGATCGCTGGCCGAAAAGCAATGGACATCGGCCATGAAAGGAGTTACTTACCTCTTTTTGCCTACAGGGACAGAGGAGAAATATACCACGCCTTGGGGAATATTGATTCCGCTGTTTACTACCTTGAAAAGAGTTATGAAATGGAACTGAAAGATGCCCGTGCTTCCAATCTGTCTCGGGTAGCAGAGATAGAGGAACAGTATAAGGACGAAAAGAAAGCACAACTGATACGGGTTCAGGAACAGGCCCTACAGCTGGAAAAAATCAGGCGAAACTGGATAATTGGGGTTGGCCTGCTGGTCGTGATCTTTTCCCTCATCATTTCCTATTATTACCTCCGGCTTCATAGGGCAAACAAGGTCACATTGTCACAGGCCGCCGAGCTGAAGACGTTTAACGAGCAACTTTCTATTTCCCTTAAGCAACAAATCATGCTTCAAGGGGAAGTTCATCACCGGGTGAAGAACAACCTTCAGGTAATCATCAGTTTGCTGGATTTACAAAGCGAGGAAATAGCTGATCCCAAAGCCTTGGAAGGATTGGAAGCCATGGCAAACCGGATTTTCAGCATTGCTGCCTTACACGAGTTGTTGTACCAGAGCAATGACAACGAGCTACTAGGGATACAGGATTATGTGCAAAGCTTATGTGACCATTATGCGGAAATGGTCCAAGCGGGCCAACCAATAGCCTTTAACTTGCATACAGAGAACCAACAGTTTAACCTGCAGACCCTGATGCCGATTGGGATCATGTTGAATGAGCTGATCTCAAATAGCCTGAAATATGCTCGAAAGGATGCAAAAACGTTGGTGATCGATATTTCCCTCATCCCTTATCAGGGCCATTATTTACTCCTATACCGAGATAATGGGCCTGGATATCCAAAAGGAACCCTCGAAAAACGGGACGGTGGCCTTGGAACCTACCTCCTGAATAGCATGAGTCGCCAGCTCAATGGCTGGTACAAAAGCAGAAATGACAACGGAGCACTGTTTGACATCTTCTTTCAAGAAAAAAACACGCTGCACTTACATGAACACCTACCGAATACTGATAGTTGAAGATGAAGTACTGATTGCCGACATGCTTGCACGCTACTTGAAAAGGAAAGGCCATGAGGTAGTGGGGATGGCCATTTCTTATGAAGAGGCGGTAGACATTTACAGGAAGCAAGAACCTGAAATATCCCTCGTAGATATTCGCTTAAGTGGTACCAAGACCGGAATTGACTTCGCCAAATTCATCCAAGACCAGCCAATCCCTAGACCGTTCATTTTCCTAACCTCACAGCTAGATCAGCAAACCATCAGCAAGGCAAAAGAAACTTTTCCTGCCGGGTACCTATCCAAGCCGGTTCAAAAAGAGAGCTTGTTTGCCACCATAGAAATTGCAACCCATGCTCATAAAGAGAAGGTAAAACGTCATAATCCCGCTATCCAGATCAACGATGGTACCCGTAGCTTTCAGGTGAAAATCTCGGAAATCCTTTTCCTGCAATCTGAACATGTATATGTAAAGGTATACCTCGCAGATGAACGTATTGTCCTCCAACGCAGTTCGCTAAAAGAATTCCTTGATTTGCTGCCAGCCGATACGTTTCTGCAGACCCATAGGAGTTATGCAGTCAATGTGCAACACGTAGCTCATTGGAGCAATTCAGCTCTGGGAGTTCAGCAACATACAATTCCTGTTAGCAGAGCAAGGAGAGACCACATCTTAGCGGTGTTAAATTCGAACTGAGCTACCGTTCAGAACAAATATCTACCGTTCAGAACATTTTTTTTCTGCTATCAGCTGTAGAAACTACCTTTAATATGATTGAAGATAATTCCCTTTCGAGTCAACTAATTTAGGAACCATCAAAGAATTGCAGGAGTTGATCTGTCTGAATGATCATCCCTTGAATTAAGAATACCTTCAGTTTATATGCTGGACCTGTCTCGACCGTAGGCAGCGAAAGCCTAAAATTTCATTGGGGTCCTTACACCCATTTTTACAAGTACTCAGCCCTCGCCAAAAGCGAGGGCTTCCTTTTTTTGACTAGTACTTCCAGAACTAACTCTTTGGCCGTTATAGCTCGACCTTTATTCACCCAAGCCTTAATGAAAGCTAACCCTACTGGTTTGCTTATGCTAAAGAGTAGCCTCAATGATTTTAATCATCCCTTTGAGAAGTAGGCAAATGTTATTTTATAGCTCTCCAAGTCAGAATGTGTGATTTTTGACCCTTATGGATTTAGCTATTCGAATCTCACCCTGCGTTTTTACATGTACTTCCGGTATGTGACCGGAGGGGATATACATCCTTCGGATAACGGTGGTACAGGATTCATTGCCTATCTTAATTTTCACAAAACTTACCTTGGTAGACTGTAACAGCCGCTAATGTTCCTACTTATTCGTCCGGTCAAAAATATCCGCTTCTCTACTATCTACGTCATGAAATACATTTTTTTACCCTGTATCCTGTTGCTCCTACTCCCTTCCAGATCAGTGAGTCAGAAGATCATTTTGGGAAAAAAGGAAAAGTCTACTCTTTTCGGATACCTCACCACAATTGTAGGGTATGACGATACGGGCATTTATGCAGTAAAAACCCCTGGCATACCATGGGATGACATGAATCCATTCAACCTGCGATATGAGCTCGTTCACTATGACCAGAATATGGACCGAACAAACTCATTATTGTTGAAACTAAAATCTGGTAAAAAATATCGAAGATTTGAATTAATTTTTGAAGTTGGAGGAAAACTATACCTGTTTTCTTCTTTCAAGGACAAAAAGCAAAAGAAGAAATTCCTGTTTGTGGAGTCGATAAATAAAAAATTGATGACCTTAAATGATGACAGGCAAAAGGTATTTGAGGTTGATTACTCGGATAAAAATCTCTTAAGTCCTAAAGAGTTTGTCTATAAGATTAGCAGGGACAGTTCCAAAATCATGTTCTATATCGAGGCTCCCCAGAAAGGCCAACAAAGCAAGAATTTTGAGATTTGCGTAATGGACAGATCGTTCAAAGTGCTTTGGAAAAAATCAATCACCTTGCCCTATTTTCGGCGTTTCTTTGAAATTCAGAAATTTGAAGTAGATGATTTTGGCAATGTCCATATATTGGGCAAGCGATACAGAGAAGGGCTTAGGGAAGAGTTAAGGGAAAAGGCCAACTTTCAATTCCATTTTCTGAGTTATCTAGAGGGAGGAGACGAAACGAAAGATTATCCGATAGAGCTTGAAGGGGTGCTTCCGTTAAATATTGAATTTAATTTTACTGAAAATCACGGCATTGTATGCGCTGGCTTCTATGGCAAATTAGGATCATCAACGGAAGATTATATCTCTGTTGAAGGGGTATTTCATGTATCTGTTGATAGTGAAACCAGAAAAATCTCACAACCTGATTTTGAAAAAATTAGCTGGGAGTATAAAGTCCGAAATATGGTAAAAAGGGATAGAGAGAGGAGGCCATTGACCGATAGAATAAATCTAGAAATGGAACTTACCTTCTTTCGGCTTAATGAATTGGTCGTCAGGAGGGATGGAGGAATAGTGTTGCTAGCCCAAGAAACCTATGAAGACAAGGATGGGTATGAAAATATTATGGCGGTAAGTTTATCTGCTGACAACAACATAGAATGGGTTAGGGAAATTTCTAAGGCAGAGGTCGTAGAGGTAAGTTTTGGCTACCCGATTTCTTTTTCAGTGGCGGTCGTGGCAGATAAAATTCATTTGATATTTAATGATGTCCCTGAACATTTAATTGACGAGCAGGACAATATTTCTTTATCAGAAAGGCAAAAATCACATATGTTGGTTATGGCAACCCTAACCGCAAGCGGGGATTTGTCACGACAACAACTATTATCTTGCAGGGATTCTGGGGTAGTCATGCAGTCTCTCCTTACAAGTCATATAGATGAAAAGACAGTCATCCTTTTCGGCATGGATAACTATCTTTATAAAGAAAACTACCGATCAGGGGAAAAGGTAAACCATAGATTGGCTAAAATTACACTTCCTTAAGCCCATTTCAACCTTATAGAATCCAGGGCTGACAGATTGCGTGTTAAATAAAAAATTACGTGCTTCATAGCTTTAAACGAATACTATCGTAACCAATCGACGGAACCTTAAAATTTCATTTCACCTTCCTCCCCTTTTTGAAGCAGCTAAATGTTTAGTTCAGGCTTTTTACCAAATCCATATCTTCTTCAAAACCTCCAACTACTGCTTTCATGATGAAACATGCATTTCTTTTTCAATTGCTAATCATTGGCCTTCTAACTCAATCTTGGAGCCAAGAGAAAAAACCTGAAGTTCTGTTTGGAAAGAAAGAGCCGGCTTCTAAATTCGCTACACTACATGAGATAGTGGGCTATGACGCAACAGGGGTGTATGCACTTAAATATATGGGTAAGCCATGGTCAATTTCAGACCCCACCATCCATCAGTATGAGCTTGTCCATTATGATGACAGCATGAACTTGGTTAACTCGTTGGCTTTAAAGCTTAAAACAGAGAAGAAATTCCGAAAGCTGGAGTTCATTTTTTATTCTAATGGAGCTTTACATGTATTTTCCTCCTTCAAGAATAAGAAGCAGAAGAAGAAATACCTGTTTGTTGAGACGGTGGATAAACACTCCATGACCTTTAATAATGACCTACGAAAGATCAGCGAGATTGATTATTCAGAGCACAGTCGTGCCAATACTGGAGAGTTTTCCTATAACATCAGCAGGGATAGCTCAAAAGTGATGATCTATATGGAGGCACTCTATCAAGGGCAGGAAAAAGAGAGATTTGAAGTATGTGTACTTGATGAATCACTCAATAAACTATGGGAGAAACCGATTACCCTGCCCTATTCTGATAGGCTTTTTAACATTCAGAAATTTGAGGTGGATGATCATGGGAATGCATACATCCTTGGAAAACGATACAAGGACAGTTTTCGGGAAGAAGCAAATGGAATGCCCAACTTCCAATACCATCTCCTGGGCTACCTGAATGAAGGAAAGCAGGTACAGGACTATCCTCTTGAGTTGCAGGGAATTCTTCCTGTTAACATCGAGTTTGATTTTACCAGTGATCAAAAAATTGTGTGTGCTGGGTTTTATGCGAATTTGGGTGCTTCTAAGGAGTCCTCTATCCACATTAAAGGTACCTACTATGTGGTAATTGACCCGGAAACCAAGCAAGTTTTGACCCGAGCGGCAGCACAATTGGGATTTGATCATAAGGTCAGAAAAGTTAAACGGGTGAGAACGGTTTCAATGAATACTAGCCATTTAAAAGGAGGTGATATTTCCGAGCTTGACCTGGGAGATTTAATCATCCGGCGAGATGGAGGAACAGTTTTAATAGGCGAAGAATCCTACTCCAAGAGTTATTCTTCCCAAAATAGCTCTCATACCTACTATTACCATAAAGACATTGTGGTCATTAGCCTTTCTCCTAATGGAAATATTGAGTGGACCTTAAAAATTTCTAAGAATCAAAAAACACTGGATGAAGATGTAGCCCTCTCGTCTTATTTACCGGTAGTAGTGGGAGATAAAATACATATCCTATATAACGACAGCCACTTGAATATGGAATTGGAAAGTGGGGAAGAGATTCATCAATATACTGCGGGAGGGGGCCAGCTTACAATTTTGGCCACCATTGATAAAACAGGGAAGCTAACCAAGCGTGAGCTAATAAACAGTAAAGAAGCGAAAGCTTATATAGAACTTCGTGTGTCTAACCAACAGACAGACAAGGAGGTGATTTTATTTGGGAAGAGGTTCAAAATGCATTGCATGGCCAAAGTTACCTTCCCTTAAATTCTTCATCATTCAAGCGTTTCCAGTTGCCTTTTTGGGAAAAAGTTGCGTGCTTGACATCAATATGTGAATACTGGAGTAACCAATCAACAGAACCATTGAACTTTCACATTATCTGAAATCCCTTTCTTAATCAGTTAAATGTCCTGTACAAAAACTGCTGGCCATATCTCTGATTTTTTACCATATTCAACTACTGCCTTCATCATGAAACATACATTTCTTTTTTCGCTGTTAGTCCTATGTGTCCTTTTTCACGTACAAAGCCAAGATTCCAAGGCTGAGATCATTTTTGCTGATGCCGAGGAATCTCCCTGGTATAGTGGAGTTTTAGATGTAGTGGGGCAAGATGCCTCAGGTTTATACGTCCTAAGGAATACAGGAAGACCTTGGTCACGGAAAGAAGCCACTACTTATCAATATGAGCTATCTTACTATGACCATAGTTTGAAATTGGTCAAATCCATGGGATTGGACTTGAAAACAGAAGACAAGCACCGTGCATTAGAGTATGTTTTTCAATCCAAGGGCAAGCTCTACATTCTGTCTTCATTTAAGAACCGAAAACTGAAGAAGAAATTTTTGTTTGTTGAGTCAGTGGATAAAAAGGCCATGAAGTTGAATAATGACCTGAAAAAAGTCGGTGAAATTGATTATTCAGCAAAAGACCGGATGAATCCTGGGGAATATCTCATTAAAATCAGCCGGGATAGCTCTAAACTAATGATTTATGTTGACGCTCCTTACCAAGGGCAGAAGGAAGAGCGATTCGAAGTATACGTGCTCGATTCAGAGCTGAATACCCTTTGGAGCAAGCAGATAAAACTTCCCTATTCAGATAAATCATTCGTGATCCAGAAATTTGATGTTGACGATAACGGGAATGCCCATATCCTGGGAAAAAGATATAAAGATGGTTTTCGGGAGGAAGTGAAAGATGTGGTGAATTTTCAATATCATCTGCTGAGCTACGTAAGCAAGGGTAAACTCGTCAAAGACTATCCGATTAAGCTGGGAAATATCTTGCCAGTATGCATGGAGTTTGACTTTAGGCAAGATCAGGGGGTGACTTGTACGGGCTTTTATGCAGAAAAAGGGGCCTCTAAAGGGGCAAAAATATCCATTAAGGGGACTTATTTTGTTTCAATCGACTATACAACTAAAAAGGTAACCAAAATCAATACGGAACCACTAGGGTTTGATTTTGAAGTTGTAAACCTGGCAAGAGGGAAAGGACCATTTAGCCAAACGAGCTCTCTTACGGTTGATGATCTGGTTATCCGAAGAGACGGTGGGGTGGTGTTAATCGGTGAGGAAAATTATTCAACGGCTGTTACGCGTGGGGACAACAGGACTACTTATTTCTATAAGGTGAATGATTTATTGGTGGTTAGCCTTTCGCCCACAGGAGAAATGGAGTGGACCACCAGGGTACCCAAACGGCAGAATACAACGAATGATGGCGGCGTAAAATGTTCGTACGGGTTAGCGATAGTTGAAGATAAAATCCACCTGATTTACAATGATAATGCTAAGAACTACCTGCCAGATCAAACGGAGGTTTACTCTTACAACTTGCTAAATAGCCATGTTGTAACCCTGGCAACCATAGATTCAAAGGGGGGGCTTTCCAAGCAAAAACTGTTTACAAGTGGGGAAGCAGGGGTGACGATGTGGCCCTCCAGCTCCAAGCAAATTCGTGGAAAAGAATTTATTCTTTTTGGAAGAGACCGGAAAGAGCACCGAATGGCGAAGATCGTCTTCCCTTAGAGGGGAGTTGCGTTTCTTCTGATCCTAATCCTGTTAAAATTATGTTGTTCAAGAACCTCATTTTTTGGGGCTTATTGGCTCTTCCAGTATTGCTGCTTTCCCAATCTGACAGCACAGATATCTCCTCCTACTTTGATGAAGGTGGAGTAGATGGACATTCCTTAATCATCAAGTATAATTACCTCAATGCTGCAAATGGCGAATTCCCAGTCACAGTAGAATACATTCGTGGGAATTCCCTTGGAATTGAAGCAGGCGTCGGGTTGATTTTACCTTCTTATTCGTCTAACCTGATTTTAGAGCGAGCAGATGAATCAGAGGTAGTCGACCCAGAATTAAGTTATAGCATTTGGGTTCAGCCAAAATACTTTTTTGGAGATAACCCTGTTGCTTCCACCTTCGCTGGAATATTGTACAAGCACAAGGTCTTTAATGAATCTAGTGGGGTTACCAATAGGTTTAATGAAGCATCTGCCGTATTCGGCTTGCAAGCAGCACTTTCTGGGGTGATTAGCTACGAATTTTTTGTGGGAGCGGGGTACCGCTTTCCTAATGATGTATTATCAGATAAATTTTTTTCCAGGTTCTTGCTTCCAATGGGAGCAAAAATCGGATTCGTGATTTTTTAACACCTCGATCGTTCATTTACTTATTACCATTATGAGAAAGCGGATCATTTTTACAGGCGTCTTCCTTTTTTGCCTGATCGTAGCACATGGTCAAGGAATGTCTCCTTCATTCAAGGTATTTACCGGAGCGCCACATGACGTTGGTGAAAACGCTAGTTTCCGAGGGATTATCCTATCAGATGAAACCGGAACATATACCCTAAGAAGCATAAAGAAAAAGGGAAAAGCGACTGGAGAACCGTATACAAACCTAATTGATCATTATTCTCCTCAGTTGAACCACACCAAAAGTGTTGAGCTGGAAATACACTCAAAACCAGGAGAATGGGAAACCTGGAAAATTAAAGCAATAGATAAAAGCTTATTTCTGATAAAAGTACTTAAAGACCCTGAAAAAAATACGCGAGAAATTGTCCTACATAATATAGATAAACAGACCCTCAAATCTTCGCCTGAGAAAATCACCATCGATGAAGTGCCTTGTTCTGGGAAATCTTGTGACGAGCGTGGAGGACTCTGGTTTCGGAATAGCCCAGACCAGTCCCAATATGTGATAGCTTATTCGTTGCCCTACGATAAAAAGCAGAATGAACGCATGTCTATCCATGTGATAGATGAGAATACAAACCGTGTGTGGAATAAAATGGTGACCTTTCCCTATCCGGATTCAAGATGCAGGATAAACAGCATGCTTCTCGATGAGGCTGGAAATGTGTACATGAGTGCACTCATTTGGAAGGAAAAGAAAGCCAGGAAAAAGGGGAAGCCAGTTTATCAAACCCACCTTTTCGCATACAGGAATAATGGAACGGTTTATCACGACTATGTGCTAGACCAGAATGATGATTTTTTGAGGAACGTTACTTTGGGTTTGACTGAGGATAATCATATACAGTGTACAGGTGTTTATTCCAGTACCGGTTATAATCATGTAAAGGGCGTCTATTTAGCTGTGGTTGATCCAGTTGACCAAAAAATATCTAAGGTGTTTTATACCCAGCTATCAAAATCGTTCGTTTTGGAAACTTGTGATGAAGAAGAAAAAAAGATTTTATTAAAAAAGAAGACCCAAGCGCCTGAGAAACCAGAAACTTATGTTTACCAGGTTATTCCCCAAGCTGATGGAGGAATGGTCTATATCATGCAAGAGTACAAATACAAAAAAGATTATACGGGGGAATTAGGGTATATAAGTGTTGAAGAGACCTTAAGAAATCGGAAGGAAGGATCAGGGGGATACGAATACTACAATGATTTGCTAATTGTAAGTATTTCTGCTGAAGGAGAGATAGAATGGAACATTTCCATTCCTAAAGTCCAATATACGAGCGGAAATTTTAACTTCAGTCCTTTATATCCAGTTAGTCCATATGCTTCTATTTTTGCAACCGCTGTTGGAGAGGATATCTACATCTTCTTCAATGATAAACTGGAAAATTATCAAAACAGAGAAAATCCTCAAATTTTCTCTCTTCCAACGATTGGTGGTAGAGCTGCTATTAATATTACGATAAGTGATGGCGGGAAAGGTACCTACCTCGGAATGGTTGCAATTGCACCTGATGGAACATACACCGAGCAACAGGTACTTGACTACGACAAGGATAAAATCGGGGTATCCATTACCAAACTTTTTCAAACCTCAGCTAAGGAGATGATCTTGCAAGGGTGGGAGGACACTAGCGTACGACCTGGACAACAGAATTATAACATGAAGCTGGGGAAAATCACCTTTGAATAACGCTGTACTTGCCCTCCTCATTGCAACTTCTCTATCAAGTCAAAAAACGCCTCTTTGTAGGTGTTGCTGATGGGGATTTCGTGTTCGGTGATGAAGATGCGGTTGTGCTGGATCAGCCGGATGTGCCGCACGCCCACGATATAGGACTTATGTACCCGGATGAACTCCGTAGGGGGAAGTTTATCCAGCATCTTACTGAGGCTCATCAGCGTCATGATCCGCTGCTTAGGCGTATGGATGGCAATGTAATCGCGCATGCCTTCGATGAAGAGCATATCCTGGCGGTCTACCTTGAAAATCCGGGTATCAGATTTGATAAAGAGCGACTCGCTCAAGGGGTCGTCTGCGTCTCCTGCGGAGGTAACAGTTTGGCCTTCCTGGCTGGCCTGGTGGAGGCGAGAAGCCTTGTTTACTGCTTTCAGGAAGCGTTCGAAGGCAATGGGTTTGAGCAGGTAGTCTACCGCATCAAATTCATAGCTGTCCAGGGCATACTCCGAATAAGCGGTCGTGAAAATCACCATGGGAGCCGGGGAAATGCTCTGAAGGAACTGTAGTCCCGTGAGGTCGGGCATTTGAATGTCCAGAAATAACAAATCCACGGGATGTTGCTGCAGGTAGGCAAGGGCCTCAATGGGATTCTGGAAGGTCGCCTGCAACTCTAGGGAAGGGATTTTTTGGGCAAAACGCTCGATGACCTTGAGGGCCATCGGTTCATCATCTATGGCAATGGCTTTCATATCAGGTTTTCTTCAAAGGACCAGAGAACAAAGCTGGTAACTTTCTGGCAAGGGGATCTGTAAGCTCAAGTTCTAAATCTACGATGTACACCGAATCATTCTGGGTTACTTCTAGGCAATGGGTATCCGGGCACAACAATCGAAGTCGCTTCTTAACATTTTTGAGGCCGATACCTTTGTGCAGCGTATCCTTCTGGGTAGAGGCGTGGTAGGAATTCACACAGCGAAACCTAAGCTGGGTAGGTGCTACTTCCATCCGAATATCAATAAAGGATTCATTTACCAGGCTGATCCCATATTTAAAGGCATTTTCCACAAAGGGCAGAAAGATCATGGGTGCTACCCGGTGCCCCTCCAGCCTGCCTTCAACTGTGAAGTTGATTGCGACGGACTCTGGCACCCTTAGCTTTTGCAGGTCAATGTAATTCTGGATGTACTCGACCTCTTTTTTCAGGCTTTCTTCTTCTCCGTTGGATTCGTACAGCACATAGCGCATCATGCGGGATAACTTCGCAATGCCTTCGGCGGTGTCCTCATCGTCATTTTCAAAGGCCATCCCGTACAAGGCATTCAGCACGTTAAACAGAAAATGAGGATTGATCTGATGCTTCAGGGCTGAAAGCTCTGCTTCCAGGGTTTGGCGTTTCATTTCGCTTTTCACCTTCTGGTCCTTGAACCAGGCATAGGAAAAGCCATAAAAATTGGCCACCATAAGCATCAGGAAGGTGATAAGGAGGTTTGCCATGAAGAAGTTCCAGAACGCATTCAACGAATGGAAATGGAGCTCCTGAAAGATCCTATTGCCTAAATCAGGATACAACGTGGAGATAAACAGGTAATCCAGTCCGCTTTCTAGAAGGGAGAAGCCTAACAGGTAGCCAATGTTTACCAGAAACAGGGTGGAGATGCTGGGTTTGCGAAGGAAAACGGGCAACCGATAGTGGGCATAGGTATACACCATTACAATGCTCAGCACAAACCCGTACCCCAGGAAAAGGGTCAGCTCCATTCGGGTAAAGGGCTCCATTCCCAGAGAAATCACATCAATGGGCCAGGGACTGAAAATCAGGAAAGCAATCAGCCAGACAGATACGTGGGCGATCCATACCCAAATGCGGTGTTGCATGAATTTGCGCTGTTTCCGACCTGCCATATAGCAAGATAGGAAAAGCTCGCCAAATAATATCTGCCACCAGGGGATTATGCTCGGCCAACTAGGCTAGGCGACCTGCATACGTTCTTCGATTTTCTCCAAAATTAAATGTGCAGTTTGCAAGGCTCGGTAGCCTGCAGAGATAGGAACTCGGACAGGTGCTCCGTTTGTGATAGAGGCGGCAAATTCTTCTAGCTCCAGTTTAATGGAGTTGACCTCCGGCACGGGTGGCATTTCAAACACGATGTGCTTCACCTCTTTTCCAGTGTTGATTTCAAATTTCATTTTACCCGGTTCCGTCTCCCCGCCATCGTTTTCAACCAGCTGGATACGCTCGGTCTGTTTCTTCAGGAAGTCTACTGCTAGGTAGGCATTTTTCTGGAATATGCGAAGGCGACGCATGTTTTTGATCGAAATTCGGCTTGCCGTTAGGTTGGCCACGCAGCCATTTTCGAATTCCAGGCGCGCATTGGCAATGTCAGGGCTTTCGCTTACCACAACTACTCCGCTAGCGCTGATCTCCTTGATCGGGGAGGGGACCACACTCAAAACCACATCCAGGTCGTGAATCATCAGGTCGAGAACAACAGATACATCCGTGCCACGGGGGTTATACTGTGCCAAACGGTGCCCTTCAATGAACATGGGGTTCATTTCTGTGGCATCCAGGGCCAAAAATGCAGGATTGAATCGCTCGACGTGCCCCACCTGCGCAATTACCCCTAATTCTGTAGCCCTCGCCAACAACTCTTCTGCCTCTCCAAGCGTGTTGGTCAGGGGCTTTTCGATGAAAATATGTTTTCCCGCATCCAATGCCCTACAAGCACAATCATAGTGCGCCAGGGTAGGGGTGACAATATCTACCGCTTCTAC
>JBCDIQ010000095.1:0-16476 GCA_039024295.1 Bacteroidota bacterium
GAAATTTTCCGTCCCAATCCTTCAAGTTTCAATGTTCAACATCTCTTCCTTTGGTAGAGGCCTTCCGCTCATACCCAGGTTGCAAGGTGTTTGAAATTGTAGATGCAGATAGTAGGGGTGTATGGGAATGGAAAGTACGTCCTACTGACTTGGAGGTCCTGCCTCATACAGATACTACAGCTTCCAAACATTTTTTCGTCAAAGCTTGGATCATTGATCATAAAGGGAAGATTTCACCTGGATATATGGACGTCATCCTTCCTGAGAGAATCTCTGATTTTGTGGTCCATAACCTTCACAAGCCAATATTTTCCAGGACATATGAAATCTCTCCTTGGGAGGTAGTACCTGCAGTCGCTTCCGATTGTCCTGGCACCTATGATTTCTACTATTCCCATCGAAGACCTGAAGTAGGCATCAATACCCTAAAAAATGGGCTTATGAAAGGCAAGAAAAAACAAGTAGCCGCAGCAGATCTTGCCTACATTTTACGTGATGAAAACCTGAAGGAAGAAGCCCTTACCTATTTTTTGATGGCCGAGAAAAGTGGACCATTTTGCTTTTACATCTGCTGGGAAATAGCAGAATTGTACCGGGCATTGGGAAGGGAAGATAAGGCAAATGTCTACCAGGAAAAATTTGATGATTATTGAAAGTCGGTGCAAGAGAAAAAAGCCTTTCCCGGATTTCAATTTCTTTTATCAGAATTGGAATCAGCCAGCTTAATCAGCTCCTCGCTACTCAACCCAAAAATATCAGGAACTTTTATTCCCTTAAATGAAAGCAGTTGATAGAGCTGTCCCCTGTGGTGAATTTCGTGTTCAAGGATGAGGCTCAGCCATTTTTTTACCCGAATGGTTCCATGGGGTAGTTGACATCGTTCCTCAAGAAAGGAATCAGATTTGTCTTTTAAGATTGTTGTCATCCCTTGTGTTGCTTGGTGATACACCTGTAAAATTTCCTTTTGAGAAGATGCAAAAGAGGCATCACACCCGGTATAAGTAGGAGGCAAGTTTTGAAGACAAGGTTGATAAAAGTGGAGTTCAAGCAAGGCAATGTGTCGCGCTAAATCCCCTATTGAGAACATTCGCTCATCCAACGTAAAATCAATGGTTTCTTCCGTAATCAGAGAAACCGCCCGGAGGGTTCTTTTGCGGATCTTTTCATAATGGTTCTGAAACTCAGCTATGGAGAAAACATGCATGATGGTTCAATTTATAGGCTTTAGCCAAGATCGTTTTTGTAGCGGACATCATTTGAGCCAAGTGGTATTGGAGGAACTCATAAATGACCTAAAGGTCCTGGTCTCTGGATCATTTTCTATCTTGGGGCATGGACTTCCCCCAAGCAGATGTGTACCTCAGGTTGATCACCGTTGAAGATGCAGCTTTTCTTCGAGAGTTGATGAATACCCAAAAATGGCTGACCTATATCGGAGACCGAAAGGTCCGCACATTAGCGGATGCAGAGGCCTACATCCAGCAAAAAATGCACCCAGACATCCAACGGAAAGGATTTGTAAACCATCTCATCATTAAGCGATCAACCCATGAGCCCATAGGTACGTGCAGCCTCCACGATCGGGAAGGGGTGGAAGGGATGGACATTGGCTATGCACTGCTGCCAGAATATGAAGGCAACGGATATGCAACCTTTGGGGCTTGCTCGATGGTAGACCTTGCCATACATGAATACAACCAACAGCGGATTAGTGCCATAACTACTGAGCAAAATACGGGTTCCTGCAGGCTGCTAGAGAAAATTGGGTTTCAATTTCAAAGATATTTCAAGTTTCCCGGTAGCAAGGAGAAAATAAAATTGTATGTATTGAAAACGAATGGCTGGAAGGGCTGTTATCAATAGGAGCTTATCAACTGTAACCATTTTTTATGACCCTTTTCACCCTCCCGCGCATCCGAATATTTGAATGGGAAGACTTACCCGGATTTCCAGACCTGATTCGCAGTGGGAGTACAGATTTTCTCCGGTTTGCCATGATCCAATTAGGGGTTTACACACCCGTTATTCCTATGGTCAATGAAATGCTAAGCCGAAGTGGTACCAACAAAATTACAGATTTGTGTTCTGGGGGAGGTGGGCCTCTGCCAGGGCTGTACTCGCACTTTCATTCACCAACCGGAGCTCCGGTAGAAGTCTTACTCACAGACAAGTTCCCTAACCAAGAAGCAGGAGTTTACCTCAAAAATCAGCATGAAAAGCTCAGGTATGAATCATCTTCTGTGGATGTGACTTCACCTGATATGACCTTTCCGGGGGTAACAACCATGTTCTCCTCCATTCATCATTTTACAGAAGAGGAGGTGAGGCAAATTCTGGCAAATGCCCAGGCATCAGGTCAGCCCATTGGCATTTTTGAAGGAGCCAAGAGAGGCTGGGCCCCCTTACTGGGTGCTATTCTGGCAATCCCCCTGATGGTATGGGCTTTGACCCCATTTATTCGACCATTGCGCGGCTGGCGGCTTTTCTTCACCTACCTGATTCCGGCAATTCCCCTGATGACCTGGTGGGACGGAACTGCTTCGGTGCTAAAAATGTACCGAGCAGAGGAATTGCTGGCACTTGCAAAAGAAGATGAGGCATATGAATGGAAGAGCGGGTATTTAAAAAATAGCTTGGGGATGGAACTCACCTATTTGGTTGGATGGCCAAAGGAGATTCAGAATATTGAGCAATAAAAAAGACACATCCCGCAGGATGTGTCACTGTTAGAAATATAAACAGCAATTGTGGTTACAACATCAACTTCATCGGCTCTTCCATGAGCTCCTTAAAGGTTTTGAGGAAGGCAGAGCCTACCGCTCCATCCACTACCCGGTGATCACAGGAAAGTGTCACTTTCATGCGGTTACCAACAACGATCTCGCCATCTTTTACCACGGGTTTTTGTACAATGGCTCCTACGGCCATGATACAAGCATCAGGTGGATTGATGATGGCGGTAAACTCCTCAATGCCGAACATGCCCAGGTTAGAAACCGTGAAGGTGTTGCCTTCCCACTCTGAGGGCTGTAGCTTTTTGTCACGTGCCTTTCCTGCCATTTCTCGTACTTCCTGGGAAATAGTGGACAAGCCTTTGTTATCTGCATGATGAACCACCGGTACCAGCAGTCCTTCATCTACCGCCACAGCTACGCCTACGTTAATGTCGTGATTGGTACGAATCTTATCTCCTAGCCAGGAAGAATTTACTGCCGGGTGCTGACGAAGGGCAATCGCAGATGCTTTGATCACCAGGTCATTGAAGGAAATTTTGACTGGAGATACCTCGTTGAGCTGCTTACGGGCAGCAATGGCACGCTCCATGTCAATCTCCATGGTGAGGTAAAAGTGAGGTGCGGAGAATTTGCTTTCTGCAAGTCGGCGGGCGATGGCTTTGCGCATCTGGGAAACACCAGTTTCCTCGTAGTTTGCACCTGTAGGAGCAGCTACTGTTACCGGAGCAGGATCTTGTGTGGGTGCAACCGGCACTTCAACTGGTGCGGCAACCGCAGGTTGAGCCGCAGGCTGGAAGTTTTCGATGTCACGTTTAACGATCCGGCCATTTTCGCCTGTGCCCTGCACATGGGCAATGTCTATCCCTTGGGCTTTTGCCATGGCCTTTGCAAGTGGAGATGCTTTGATACGACCGCCTCTTGATGTAACAGGAGCTGCCGGTGCTACAGTGACTGCTTGTGCTGCACTGCTGCCATTGCTAGCAGGTGCTGCAACCACTTCAGGTTCTGGAGCAGGTGCTACGGCTGCTTCCGTTGCAGGTGCTCCACCACCGCTTTCGGCCGCAAGGATGCCCGAGATATCTTCGTCCTTTTCTCCAATAATGGCCAATAAGCTGCCCACTGGAATTCCATCTCCCTCCTTCACCCCAATGTGCAAGAGTACTCCGTCAAAAGGAGACTCAAAATCCATGGTGGCTTTATCGGTTTCAATTTCTGCGAGCAGCTCGCTGTTTTCAACTTCATCTCCCACCTGTTTGTGCCAGGCGGCGATTACCCCTTCTGTCATGGTATCACTTAACAGGGGCATTTTAATCACTTCTGCCATGCGTGTAGTTTGTCTTTGCTTAGTACTAAAAAATGTTCAGAAGAATAAAGCTAAGGTAAAAGGTTTTTCGCGAAAATTCACATATTTATCCCTAATTTGATCGCAACAACCCCATAAATCGTGAACCCATTTTCTGAGCAGATTCAACAAAATGAACAAACCCTGGAAGCTATTTCAGGGCTTTTGAATGACCGGGAAACCCCTGCCCTCCTCCTGTTGCGAAGTGACCATCCCGAAATTACTCGCAAACAGTTAAATCGATTCATGGAGGCATTCCCAGACGTTCAACATTTGTTCTTGGATTTACTCCACCAGGAATTCGAAGGGTTTACCGAACTGTTGGAGGAAGTACTGCCTAAACCTTCTGGCCCTTTTCAAGTGGTCCATGTACTCAGGCTGGAGATGCCCCTCATGGCTGAGCTGGTGAATGATGAAGTTGCTCTTTTGGGACAACTAGAGGCCGAATGCAGCACCTGGGCAGATAAATTCCCCGTCATTTTTTGTTTCTGGGTGGATGCGTACACCTATGAAAAATTGGAACAGCAGTGTCCAACCTTGTGGCGCCTTGCACACGGCACCTATCACTTCCTTCAGGAGGAGGCCTTGCGAAAAATCTACCAGGAGGGCACAATTGATACAATTGATGACCTGCGACAAGCAAATCTGGTCCTTGAAATCGAAGAAGGAGAAAGTGCTATTCAGAAATTGTTAGCCAAAAGTGCTTTACTGATTGAAGCAGGTCAGCTTACGGATGCGCTAGCCCAGTTACAACAAGGAGCTAAAGTTCTGAAAGATAGCATTAGCCCCACAGAATTAGCGGAACTCTACTTCAGAAATGGACAGGTATTTGCCGCTATGGAGCATCCAGCAGACGCTCTGTACTTTTTTCAACAATCACTGAGCTTGCTGGACGAAGCACCTGATGATGAGCTGGTTCCGAAAGTTTCCCTTGCCACTGCCCGGGCCTACCAGGCAAGTTCATTACCAGATGAAGCAATAGATTACCTAGAGGTGGCCCTGGAAAAATTTGAACTTCTTGAGGATGGAACTGCCATGGCAGATACCTATGCCGAGCTTGCCACTTGTTACAGAACACTCGGACAGCAAGACGAAGAACTCCAGTACTTAAAAAAAGCTGCCAAGACGTATGAGTCTGAAGCATCAACCTTGTCAGCAGCGCGGACGCTCTGGAAACTGGGAGATCGATTGGAACGGATCGGTAAAATTCCCCTTTGTATACAGGCGTACCAAAAGTCGATTAACTGGTACGATCAGGTAACTCCCTCCGTGCCTGCTGAGCAAGTTCAGGTATACCAGCATTTAGGAGCTATTTTTCTCAATCAAAAAGACCCCAGTTCTGCTCTGGAGGTTTACCAGTCGGCTTTAGAATTGGCCGAAAAAGTAGATGATCCCATGTTGACCACGGCACTGGAAGATTCCGTCGAACAGGTTCAAGCAACTCTTCAGAAAGCGCAAAAGAAGTCGGGGGGCTTTTTTAAGCGAATTTTTAAATAAAAGAAGTAGCAGGATCGCAGAGCTTAGGCCTTTTCCCAGTAAAATCTTACCGGGTGCTTTCAATTTTTCTAATAAATCAGCAGTTTCGGGGAGTTGCAACATCCTTTCTCATGAACATTCGCATATCCCTTCTATTCGTCTGGATATTTCTTCTGCCTCACCTAGGTAAAGGGCAATCCTTTTCAAAAGAGGAAAGACTACAGGGGTTTAGCCACAGACAAGACACCACTTTTTTCATTTTTGATGAAGCCCTGTATCCAAAAGGGGAAGGCAAAATCGTCCTCACGGGTTCATTCCGACAATGGAGCCAGGACATGGCTGACCCTACATGGACCTTATCAAAAAAGAATCCACACATTCTGGCTGTTTACAATCCAGAATTTGACAAAATTCCTCCTCAATCAGAATTCAAATTTCGTCGTGGAAAGGGAGAATGGCTTAGCCCTCCTGCTGGTGCGCCCAATGAAAAAGGCACCAATTTGGTTTTCATGAAAGATATTACCCCTCCTATGTTAACCGCTGAAATCAATCCTTCGGGAACCATTTGGGCCTATACGCATGGCCAACCTGCTTCACTCGATGTCGATTCTTGGAAACTCACAAACGGTACGGGAGAGGAAATCTCCATTGCCCGGGTGATGCCCAACCTCGACGACCGCGTGCTCATTGTGTCTGCTCAACCGCTGGATATTCGCAGGGTGTACTTCCTGGAAATCCCTGAGCGTAAACTCAGAACGGTGGTTTCATTCGACGCCTGGTTTTCCCAGCTTTACACGCATAAACCACTGGGGGCGAATATTGGCGAGGATAGGGAGCATACGGCCTTTCGCATTTTTGCGCCACGTGCAGAACGCATCCGGCTGTATCTCTATGATGGTCCCGAAGATGAATTCAACACACAGTTCTTCGACATGGAGCAAGACAGCACGGGAACCTGGGAAGTGATTGTGCCTCAAAACCTGGAAGGGAAGTATTATGATTTTACGGTACATGGAGCCAAAGACCCGGGAAATCATTTTTACGAAACGGTGCCCGTTCATATCTCTGACCCTTATTCCCGAGCAAATGTAGAATGCTGGGGACGCAGCCGAGTATGTAAAAAAACAGTGCCTGCTCCTCCGCTAAAGGACGGGATTCCTCCCTTGGAAGATGTGATCGCCTACGAAGTGCATGTACAGGACTTTACCCGACAGCTCCCTGTTCCCGAGGGAGAGAAAGGCACCTTCAAGGCCATGATGACACCAGGCTTGACCAACTCAAAGGGCGAACCTATCGGGTTTGATTACCTGGTCAATCTGGGCATCAATGTGGTACACCTGATGCCAGTTCAGGAATTTTTGCACTACCACGATGATGATTGGAAGGAGTCATTCGAAAATGATCCCTTCATGAAGAAACATGGCATCAATACGGAAAACTATCAGTGGGGGTATCGAACTTCACACGCCCTGGCGGTTGAAAACAGGTTTCGGGTCAAAGGTACCGAATATGGCAGTGAACGGGAGCAATTCCGGGACTTGGTGACAGCTTTCCATGAAAAGGGGATAGCGGTCATCATTGACATTGTGCCCAACCATTCTGCCGAGAACATGGATGGCAAGGAAAATCCGTATTTCTTCCACTGGAATGTGCTGGACAAGCAGTACTATTACCGGACCAAGGACCTGGACCATATCGGTGAGTATGGCAATGAGGTCAAAACGGAAAACCGTCCCATGGTTCAGCGGTGGTTAATTGACCAATGTAAAGATTACATAGATGAGTTTGGCATAGACGGATTCCGGGTGGACCTGGCGGGGCAAATTGACCGGCAAACCTTGCTGGGGCTTCGCGAAGCAGTCGGGCCTGACATCATCATTTACGGGGAGCCCTGGATTGCCTCGAATGATCCTGCTTATGAATCGAATCCTTCCTGGGACTGGTACAAACACAATTCTCCTATCTGCTTTTTCCAGGACGACTTCCGCAATGCCGTGCAAGGACCTCCAGGAAATCCCCAGACCAAAGGAAAAGACCGGGGCTACGCCGGCGCAAATTTTCATCAGAAGGAAAAGGTAAAAATGGCCCTTTCTAATCGGTTCCCAGATGACAAAACGCCTGTAAGCGGTATCAGCTACATCGACATTCATGACAACTGGACCTTAGCAGACCGTTTTGCCAAAGAAGACTGGAACGCCTGGGAAGGCGTAGAGGAAGAACGATACAAACTGGCCGCCCTGATGCTATATACTGGCTTAGGCCCCATCGTGGCACATGGAGGCGTGGAGATCATGCGTTCTAAAGGACAAGCTGAACTGAAGGAAACAGTAAAAACCACCAATGCGGGGCTAAAGGTTTACCTGCATGGGAAAAGGGATACCTACAACATGGCCAAGCCTAATGAATTCCATTGGGAGCATGTGGGCGCAACTGCAGAGGATGAGGTTGGTTACGGTGACCACAAAAGCATGTACGCCTTTTTCCAAGGGCTAAATCATTTCCGGTTGAGCGAACAGGGAAAAGTCTTTAGACGGTCAACGCCTGCCCCAGATGGATTTTATCGCTGGGTTGACACGGTTAATCCTTACCAATTGGGATACATTGTTGATGGAAAAGTATTTGTCTTGATCAATACCGGCAGTGAACCGCACGATTGGGACAATGTGTACTTGCCTGAAGGCACCTGGAAACTCATCGGCAATAATGATGCTGTGGACCATGTGAATGGGGTAACGGATGAGGAAGTTCCTGAAAAACTTGCTGGCGACCAGGCCTATCAATTCAGCATCCAGGGACCAGGATTTAAGATGTGGGTGAAGGAGTAGGCATTAGGTTTTGGGGGTTAGCTTTTAGGTTTGGGAATTGGGATTCGGTTGGTACGAGATAAGGCTAATGTATTCTGTGTTGCTAGATCCGCGAAATTTCTATTTGCCGAATTATGGTGGAAATTATTGACCAACGTTATTTTTCGTTCTCAATTGGCTTTGGCAGGAAACCCAGATCTGATTTCCTCCAACATGCTCATAAAGCGAGCGCTTTGTATTCTGCTCAGAATTAGTTTGCGGTTTCGTTTCCATTCTTCAAAAGTGCAGGAAGTAGCCGATCTTTTACCAAAGAGAATTTCGGTTCTAGCTCCAAAGCTTTTTGATAAATCTGCTTGGCCTCTTCCTTTTTCCCAAGTGCAGTGTATGCCTGCCCGAGCGAAGCCATTGTATGAAAATACTGCCAGGTTTTTCGATGGGTAGGGAGGTCAGCTTCAAATAAGCTAATTGCTTTTTCGTAGCATTTAATGGCCAGTTCTATACTCCCACCAAAAAGCGCAGGGGAGTACATGGCTACATTTCCTTTTTCCATCCACACCAAAGGGTTTACTGGCCCTGCTTCTTTTCCCAGGTCAATGTATTCGTTGCTTTTCTTCCCAAGGTATATACCTTTCCAAGGACTGATGCTGATTTTGAGACCGGTTAATGCACCCAATATGGCATATGCAGACGCTTGATATTGGGACTTTTCTTTAAGGGATATTGCAATTTCGGTGGCAGATTCAATCAATTTTTCTGCTTTCTTGCCTTGCTGAATTTCCTCATCCAAATACAAGCCTATCAAGCCATATTGAGCCGAAAGCAACTCGAACTTACGTTCATCTGTTAAGGTTTGCTGTTGCTGGGATGAGAGCAATTGTTCCCATTTACCTACATCTCCCTGAAGGTAGGCAGCCAAAACCTGACTGGTAAATGATTCTTGGCTGTAAGTGACATTTCCTGCCAGCAGGAGACAAACCCATATGAAAAATCTCTTCATCGGGTAATTATAAAAGTATGTATGTGAAAAATCTGCCTAGCAGGAACAGTCTTCCTGCACTTTCTGGCCTTTTCTCAAATTGATCACGTGGGCAATCACCAATAAGAAAGAGGCAGCATACAATACATATGCGAAGATTTCAGATGTTGATTCCATAAAGATCGCAAATGCCAGCAAACCCAAGCTAGCCCACATTAAATAACGGATCCAGGCAACAGAAGTGTGTTTACTAGAGAAATAAACCGCCACGGTGCCAAGCCCAAGAAAGAAAGAATCTATTCCAACGCCAGGAATGTGGGTATGTCCGTCATGATGGTGGTCAACATACATACCAAAAAGGAAAGGCAATAAAATACAGTGAATCAAGCAAAGAGATGCACTGATGATTCCAAGGTGGTCGGGCTTAATTCTGTCAAGTAAAGCTTTCACAAAAATTAGTCTGGCGTTATTATGGGGGGCAAAGATACTGTATATACTAATCTCAGCGCAACCCTGTTGCAATAATTTAGCCGAAACTGTCAAAGAGATTGATTAGTCTTTTCGCCAGGATAAGCTTCAGCTTCTTTCCCTATCCAACCCCTCTATTGCAGATTAGATATTGAATACCTAATCTGCAAAAAACACCCAGCCGAATGCATATCTACTTGCAGCTCTGGCAGTACTTCTTCCGCAAAACTTGAAGCTCAGCATCTGGTAAGCCCTCTTCATAAATTCCTAGCACAAATCCCCAACGAGCCATGAACTCACACCAAGCCTTACCCTCCATGCGCTGCTCCGCCTTGCGGAGAACGGTAGCAGGATAACGGGTATCCAACGCATCTAACAGAAAAAATAAAGCCCTGCTTTCTTCAGACGCTCCTACCAAATCCTGCTCTGCGATGAGCAGGTCCCGGGCCCACCTGAGGAACCTGCTATCAGGGTACTGCGCATGAAGGGACACCAAGTGCTGCGCCGCTAAATAGTTCTCTTCTGAACTCGCAGGACGATCCAGGTAATAATCCCGGATAAACTCTGCAGACTCGATCGGCTGATGATTCAGGCGTCCATCCGGCAGCAACTTATCCTTTGAGGCGTAGTAATAGCTGGATTTCCGGTGAAAGTCTAGGGAAAGCTGGTTTAAGGTTTTTTTACAAAGTGGAACCCGTAGCTTACCCAGTTCAGCTAAAAATGCCCCCATATGTGTTTGGGTAACCTCCTCATCATACAATAATGGTCGATCTGCTTTCCAATTATCTACGGAAACAGTAAGGAAAGCAACCAGGTCAAATGCACGGAACAGCTTGCTCTGAACCTCCTCATCCTGGACACGAGATTTTAACAAATTGTAGTACAGGTCATTCTTGCTATCTGCAACAGTATTGCCGCGAGTAGCCACCCACTCTATGGGACAAGGGGAACCTGAAACCAAAGAATTGCCCTTGGTCCGTTCGAAATATAAACGGTTCATAAGGAGGGGCCAAAATGGCTTTCGGTTGGGATAAAACAGTTCACAAAACAGGGAATCTGTCAGCTCGCCTTTCAACATGCGGTTATAAGCATACAGCTGTACTTGTAGACCATTGTTAATGCTGCTTTTCCGGTTTTTGGCGTTTTCCTGCTGAAAGGCTTCCCAAATTTGGCGACTGGAAGCCTGGTAAGCCCGGAGAATGATCTCTCGCTCTGAAAGGCCAACGGGAGATAGGCCCCGGGCTTGATCTCGTCTGAAGTCGTAAAATCCGGCAAGGTCCAGTTGGTCATTTCTTAAATCCATGACCTGATCAAATATTGGGGCATCAGCATTCAACTCTCCCGCTCTAACCGCCGACCGGACATACCGTTGCATACCTATCAAGTACTGAACGGCTTTCTGGGCCTTGTCAGGTTCTCCGTCTCTCAGCATCCTGCGCAGACGCCAAAAGTCTTCCTCGACAATTTCCCATTTCCTTTCTGGCGTTAATGTTTCCTCAACAGCAAGTTTGAGCACTGCTTTACGTTGTTTGGCCAGGAATGGCTCCAGGCTCAGCAAGTTCAAACTGTCGGTAAGCAACTCCCGGAGTTTTGCCTCTTCCATGTCTTTCCATGCTGCGTAAGGCGTTTTACTCAGCCCTTTGGAACCCAACTGTTTTCGGAACAAGGGCCAATTTTCTCCAGTGATGATCTCAGTTTCAATGGTATCTGATCTTTGTCTTTCCTGTAACAGCCGGATCAATACCTCGGCTCGTTCTTGTTGGAGCCTCAGGTTAATCTCTTCTGTTCCTTCCACCGAGGCATAGGCCTGCACCCTGGCCCGGCGTATGATATAGCTGCTATCAGACAAGAAGGCCAGTATGGGCTGGAGGTCAGTGGTGTCATAAACACTTTTATTCTTTTCGAAAAATAGGCCAAACGTTTTAACCTGCTTCCGTTTGGGCTTGGGTCTATATGATGGAATACCCTTGGGAGGTTGTGCCTTGCTGTGGGTGAAAAAATAAATCATCCGATCCATGGTATCACACTGCCCAGCATCGATGGCACATAATTCCTTTGGGAAAAAGCTCTCTACCTGGTCAAAATTGGCTTTTAGACAGCTTCTTCCCTTTTTCTGTACCTCTATTTGAAAGCGTTGGAGAGATGTAATCCCATCGAGCTTAAAATCCAAGTGCCAGGGAATGGGCTGGGAACCTGTGGAAAATCGTTGTTTCCCTTTTAAAAACCGCTTGAACCGCTTCCGCTTCTTTTTGATTCGGGCTTCTTGTCGGAGAAAATCTTTTCGGGTCGCTTCATCTGCAACCTGAAGCCTTACTTTCCGGCTTGCTTCAGCGAGCCGCTTCTCCAAGGTGCTTTCCCATGATGCAGTAACGGCATCTAACAATTCCTGGGGAGTGGCAGAGGTTTCTGAGAGGCTTTCATTCACCTGACCGAGGTAATTTTCCGCTTCCTCTTCCGTCAACCGTGGCATAATCCGAAATAACCCTCTCTTGTATGCCCGCAGCAGGGCCTGTTGTAACCGCATTGTCAATAGCACTTCATGCTGAGCGGTCAGCTGGCTATGAATCTCTTTACGGGTAAGTGGATAAGCCGCAGGTATGCTGTTAGGAGAACAGACATTGGGCGCATTTTCCCATATCCGCACCAAGAGCTGATCTTTATTTTTTGTCAGTAAATTGGGCAAAAACTGAAGTCCGACCATCTCTAGCTGAGGACTTCCATCTGCTATAACCAACCGGAAATTTCCTCTGGCAAATTCCTGGTCGCAACCTTGACACCATTTTTCGGAACTATGGCTAATGATGCGAGAAATGGGACTGCTTTGGGTTCCGGTTTGAGCCAAGGAGCCAGAAACCAGTAAAAAAGTTCCAATAAAAATCCGCAAGAGAGAGGTAGAGAAAGAGGACATACAAGAGGAGCAAAGGGTTAAAACTGAAATTACAACAGCTAGAGTTTAGGAGCAAAAATCATGCAAATATTGAGGGGGTTGCTTCTGTTGATGGACACTAAAAAAAGACGAAAGCCCCCTGTGAAGGGGGCTTTGAGAGTTGTGTTGCAGTCGCGGGTGAAATCAGTTATCGTGTGTTTCTTTCAGAATTTCTTGTGCCATATCAAAAATCCGTGTGTCGTCTAGACGTACAATTCCCCCACCAGGACCTGGTTCAAAATGAATACCTACCGTTTGACCGCGTTCAAAATTGGCACCACCAAAATAATTTCTAACTGTTTCAACTGAAGTGTCTAACTTTTCTGCGATTCGATGCATACTTCCGTCAGGAAGCTGATCTTTTAATTTTCGAAGTTCTTCAAACGTAAGTGTCATAGTATTTAACTTTTTTTATGGGTATACTAAATTTAATATTCTCAGCCGATATTGCAAACAATTAATACGAAGGATAACTTTGCCTAATGGAATTCACGGTTGAAGTTGCCACCGTTGATCATTTGTCCTATGCCGAGCAAGTGTGTACCATGATTGAGGATGCTGCTAAGGCAAGGGGTACGGGTATCGCCAAAAGGGAGCCTGCCTATATTCGTCAAAAAATAGAACAAGGTAAAGCCATCATCGCGCTGGAGGGCAAAAATCTGGCAGGCTTTTGCTACATCGAGACATGGGGGCATGATCGATATGTGGCAAACTCGGGCTTGATTGTAAATTCTACTTACAGAAAGTCAGGCTTAGCCAAGCGAATCAAAAGAAGGGCTTTTGAACTCTCCCGGGAAAAATATCCTCAGGCCAAAATCTTTGGGATTACAACGAGCTTGGCCGTCATGAAAATAAATTCAGACCTAGGCTACAAGCCGGTTACATTTTCCGAGCTGACAGACGATGAATCCTTCTGGAAGGGATGTAGCAGTTGTCCCAACTATGATGTACTTACGCGAACTGAACGAAAAATATGTTTGTGTACCGGCATGCTATACGAACCGGAAGCTCCTGCCAAAAAGACGCCAACGGCAAAAGATAACCGCTGGAAAAATTTTAAGGATTTCCTCCAGATGAGAAAAACACGCGCCCTATATAAGCAATTTGTACATAAATACTTCAAAAAACAGGAGGTGTGAAGCTGAATAGATTTTCGTTACTTCGCTCTCCGTTACCAAGCTAAACCTGCTACTATGATGTTTTCCTACAGAATCCTGTTGCTGAGCGCGTTTCTCATTGGAGTCACGCATCAAATTTTAGGACAAAATTCCGCCGAGGTTGGCAAGATTACCCTTGAAGATATATGGCTCAGGTATAAGTATATCCCGGGTGCTCCCTCTTCCTTCAGTTGGATGAATGATGACCGATTTTACACCACCCTGGAACCCAATCCAGAAAATGATGCCCCAATTATCTGGAAGAATAGCATTGAAGATGAAAAAAAGATCGACCAAATCCTGAACTTGGCCAAGGTGGAGTTTTCCAACCCCAAAATTGCCAATCAAATCCGGGGGTATGAGTTCAATGACAATGAGCAAAAGGTTTTGCTGAAAGGAGCTGGGACCCCCATCTATCGCTATTCTTCCCGTGAACCCACCTATGTCTATGACGTTAAAAGTCAGGAAGTTATAGGGTTACATGACCAGCAGGCAGTCAGTAACGCTACCTTCTCCCCCAACAGCAAAAAAGTTGCCTACACATTTGAGAATAATGTGTATTTCCATGACCTCGTGAACGACAAAATGATACAGGTCACAAAAGATGGGGAAACCAACAAAATTATAAATGGCAGTACCGATTGGGTATACGAAGAAGAACTGGCCTTTGTGAAGGCATTTGCATGGTCTCCAGATAATCGGCGACTGGCTTTTTTCAGGTTTGATGAAAGTGAAGTGCCCCAGTTTGACATGACCATGTACGGAAGCTTGTACCCGCAGGACTATCAGTTTAAGTATCCTAAGGCCGGCGAAAAAAATTCGGTGGTGACCATTCACATCTTTGACTTGACCACCCAGAAAACCCTAAAGGTTGATATTGGAACGGAAACCGACCAGTACATTGCGCGAATGACCTGGACACCGGATAACAAGTTGGCATTGCTCCGACTCAACCGCCTGCAGAACCAGCTAGATTTACTGATCGCAGATCCAGAATCAGGTAGTTCCACCGTTATTCTCTCAGAAAAATCTGACACCTATATTGATGTATCTGATGACACCTGGTTTTTCCTGAAAGAATCATCCGATTTCCTTTGGCTGAGTGATCGAGACGGCTACCGCCACATATACCGCTATGGACGGGATGGCGAAATGAAAAAGCAACTTACCCAAGGCACCTTTGAGGTGAGCAGTACCTCAGGTGATGCCCTAGTCGCAGTTGATGAAGCCAACAATACCCTTTATTATATGTCCACTGAGGTTTCCCCAATGGAGCGCCACCTGTACAGCCTCAACCTGAATGGTAAAGGGAAAAAGCGCCTGACTGAAGAACCTGGTATTCATCAAATTACCTTCAGTTCCGGTTTCCAGTTTTTTGTGGACAGTTACAGCACCTTGAAGTCTCCAGGGAAAACAGTTCTCAAGAACAAAAAAGGAGAAGTAATAAAGGCATTAGAGGTCAATGATCGCCTAAACGGGCGTCTGGGGCAACTCAACATGAGCGATCCTGAGTTTTTCAGCTTCAAGACCCGCGATTCTGTGGCATTAAACGCCTACATGATCAAGCCCTCCAACTTTGATGAAAAGCGTGAATACCCGGTCTTGATGTTTGTTTATGGAGGCCCTGGTTCCCAGCAGGTGCTCAACCGCTGGGGAAGCTTCAATTATATGTGGTTCCAGATGCTGGCCCAAAACGGATACATTGTAACAGTGGTAGATAACCGCGGTACAGGCGGTCAAGGCTCAGAATTCCAGAAGGTCACTTATGCTGATTTAGGCAAATACGAAACCATCGATCAGGTAGAAGCTGCGCGGTATTTGCAAAAACTTCCTTTTGTGGATGCCACTCGAATTGGCATCTGGGGATGGAGCTATGGTGGGTACCTAACTTCATTATGTATGACCAAGGGTAATGGCATCTTCAAAGCAGGTATGGCAGTAGCTCCCGTGACCAACTGGCGTTTTTACGACACCATTTACACAGAACGCTACCTGAAAACCCCTCAAGAGAATGCAAAAGGATATGACGACAATTCTCCTATCAATTTTGCAGCTGACCTTCAAGGCCATTACCTCCTCATCCACGGAACGGCTGATGACAATGTACATTTCCAAAATACCGTGGAATGGGTAGATGCATTGGTGAACGCCAACAAACAGTTTGACCTGTTCTTCTACCCCAATAAGAATCACGGCATCTATGGCGGCTATACCCGTTTCCACCTGTACAAGAAGATGACGGATTTTTTGTATGAAAATCTTTAGGATAGGCTTTAGGTAATAGCTATTAGGTAAAAGGCGAGGAAACCTACCTGCTAAATCCCTATCACCTAAAAGCTTAAACCTGGCACCTAAAAAAGGCCTACCACCAAATCGGTGAGTAGGCCTTTCACATGCTTCCAAAATGTTTGGCTGGGAGAAATGGCTATTGGCTGTTGGCCATTAATGGAGTGGCTTCTGTACGACTACAGAGGGTATGCCAAATCCAGACTTCATCTGCCTTTTGTGAAATCTTAAAGGTAGAGTCATCCATGATCATATTCGCGGCAAATAGGGCTTGGATGTAGGGCTTCTGGTGGGTGAAAGTCAACA
>JBCDIQ010000096.1:0-16142 GCA_039024295.1 Bacteroidota bacterium
CAATATGATAATATTACCGTGAGATATTCGGTTTTGTTTCCGGTAAGGTACGTATTAATGATAACCAGTTATTTATCAGACTACCAAGATGACGATAATTTAACGCCAAACCCAGTTCACCGATGTGAATCTATGGAATAGGTAGGTTTGTAAAGCCAAACCAACTTTCATCATCTCAGCTCCTCCAAGCACGTAGTTGTAATTTACTACTCGTCCCGATTCCGAAGCGTATGGTAGTTATTCTCATGCTGGAAAGAATATACCTCGCCAAAGTTCTGGTTTCGTTTGCGCGCCAAGAAGTCAAGTCTGGGCTTGAGTTCCTCTTTGCTTTTCAGTAGACGATCTTTTCCAAATACTGCCTCTTCCCGGTTCTGGAAGTTGTAATCGTACTCAGGGCTCATCACAATTGCTTCCTCTGGGCAAACTTCTTCGCAGAATCCACAGTAGATGCACCGCAACATATCAATTTCAAAACGCTCTGGGTAGCGCTCTTTTTGGTCATCGTCCACTTCAGCAGCTTGCATGCTGATGGCCAACGGAGGACAAGCCCTCGCACATAACCCACAAGCAACGCATCGTTCCTTGTCTTTTTCAGCTACCAGCACGGGACGTCCACGGAATTCAGGTCCCAGTTCAATTTTTGCTTCCGGGTACATTTTCGTCACCTTGGGCTTGAAAATGTGCTTGAACGAAAACCACATTCCCTTCAGAATCTCAGGCAGGTACAGCTTGCCGGCCACCGTAAGGTTACGTTCACTCTTATCCCCGCGGATTATTCCGTGCTTTTTGGACATCTTTATCGTTTTTTGTGGAGTAAAAATACTAGCTTCATATATTGAAACCAAAATATTTCCGGCTTTGTTCATGAGCGAGTTACCTATTTCTTCCCTACCCCTGGCATCACTTACTACCCTTTTATTTGACATTGATGGTGTCCTTACAGACGGACAGGTACTTACCCTGGAAACCGGCATTGTTCGCAACATGAACATCAAGGACAGCTATGCCCTGCAGTACGCAGTGCGGCAAGGGTACCGAATAGGCATAATCAGCGGAGGTAGCGGAATCGGTGTAAAGGAGCGGTTGGCAGAGTTGGGGGTAGCACACATCATGGTACATGCCCACCACAAGGTCAAGTCTTTTGAAAATTTTATGCAACAACACAACCTCAAACAAGAAGAAGTCCTCTACATGGGGGATGATATGCCGGATATTCCTCTTTTTGAGCGAGTAGGCGTGAGCGTGGCACCTTCAGATGCCGGGTCGGATGCAATGAGGGCCGCCGATTGGGTCACGCAATTGGCCGGAGGACGTGGAGCTGTGCGCGAAGTCCTGGAAACCATCATGAAGGTTCAGGGCAAATGGTACAGCGAGGCTGCCTTCACGTGGTAGCGAGAGCATGAGCTTAAAAAATCAGTTGTAACATCAACTCTCCCATTCCCTGATCCGTAGCGTTTTCTCGGGTTATAAGTGTGTAAGCGATTTGCAACTTTAAGGCATTGCCTTTGAAATATTTTACTGCGCCAGCCGTGAATGCGCTGGATTCCTGGACGAGCGAATTGACATTGGTTTCAAATTCCGGACTGAGGGCCGAATAGCGCACGTCAACGCCCAAGCCGCCTTTTGTCATATAGCCAGTCTGTACATTCACCGCCGTTCCAAGTGCCAAGTATTCACTGATTTCAGTAGGCACCAGGGCAATCCCCCCCACCTCATCCACAAAGGCTCCTTCAAGGGAAGTAGCAGTAGCGACCATGTATTCGGCCAGTAATGAAATTCCCTGATATTTGAACAGCAGGTCTCCATATAACTGGCGGTAATCCGGCAATTGTACGTCTCCCAGTGCATTGTACAGAAAAAACTCCCTGGTACCCTCACCAGCCAAGTGGCTGGCACCATCGTTGAAGCTCGCAGCTACTCCTAACACCAGTTTGGGACTGGACTCATGCGCCAAATCTGCGATCAATATCCCATTGCCCTCCGAAAAGAATCCCAGGGGGTACAGGTCGAGGCGGGCTGCATATTTAAATCCTCCCTGATCTACATCACGAGAATCCGTCCCAAAAGCATTTCTTCCATCCCCAGAGGTAACGGCAATCTGAGGAACCACCCCAAATTTATCTGATCCCCATTTGCTTTCTATGAAAAGGCCAAATTCACGACCACTCCTGCTAAATACCGTGCTCAACAGGCTCCTGCCCGCAAACTGTAGCTGATCTTCCATGATCATCATCTCTCTGTTGTTGCCGATGGTTTGTTTCTGGCCCATGATGATACGGAGTTCTTTTACCGGTTGATAGGCCACCCAGGCATCCAACAAAGGTTCTGCGAGGCTAAAATCTGTTTGCAGAAAAAAATCAACCTTGTCTTTTGCCAAGGCTCCCGAAAAATTGAAATAAGAACGCCTTGCATTGAAGAAGTAATCGGCTGGCGTGTCCTCAAATTTCTCATATGCCATATAGGGCTGAATCATGCCTCCCAGTTTGAACTTGTAGGCTCCATTTTCCAGGCTGAAGTTCAGCCCGCTTCCCAACTCAAAGGACGCCTGGTTTTTAGGGTCAGTTTCCTGTCCAAAAAGCACGATGGAATAACTCAGCAGGATATAGGTAAATACTTTTTTCATGATCAGATGGGTTGGACGTTACTGCTTCAGGGATTTAGGTAAACGATAGACGGGGAGCTCGTCTCCATTGGCAGTTTGGATGACAGAAAAGGAAACAAAGCTATTGGCACCTTCAGGCTCCAATACTTCGATGGCCAGGTTGGCCTTGGGCTGGTCAAGCTTGAGGAGGTACGTTCCAGCGGGAAATGCTCTTTCCTCCTGCGTGATGAAAGTGGTCACTTCTTGTCGACGCACCCCTTCGTACTTCATCGGTGACTTCAGGTAGCTGCTTACCTGATAGGTTTCGACCGTCATTTTTTGTGCCTTTGCCAATACTTCCATTTCAAGTCCGAGGACTTTGAGGTTTTTGATGGCTTTCGCCTCGGTTGCGAGGATCAGGTAGGCAGATGGACGGGGCCGTGTCAGAACCGGTACAGCATGCCAGGCATCCTGGACCGTTACTTCCAGGGTAATCTCTTCCGTTTTGTCAATGTCAATTGCCTTAATTGTCTCCTGAGACATCTTTCTCTCACTGATTACAACAGCCTCCCCCTCAGATGAATTTGCCCGTTCGATCTCCTTTTTCACTTGGTCCCTCTTGTCGTAGGCAGTCATCAAAAATGAGCTGCCCAGCAAATAGGTGGTGAACACCCGGCGTTTGAATGAGGTTCGCCCGATTCCAACGCCCCGCACTTCAAACAAACAGGAGACGGCATTGGTCAGGGCATAGGAAGTGGCACTTGAACGGGCACTGCTGGAGCCTTGTCTGAAGTGAATATCTCCTAAATGGCGGGTGGTAGATACGTAGTCATGGTGGGCAAGCTGGTGGGCATCTAATGCTTTTTCGGCATCCTTCACAAATACTTCTTTGGTGAATGTGCGTAGATTTGGGGGGACATTCAGGTTGCCCGAATACAGAAACATCGCATCAAACCGAGAGGTGATGCCATAGGTACTCATCCGCGCAAAATCTCTCCGGTAAGGTCGGTACTCGTGGAAATCCATTGCCACCTCTGCCCCAAAATCACTGAAGGCCTGCTTCAGGTCAATGCTTTCTGGAGCAGTAAACTTGGTTTGGTCACGGTTCAGGTCAAGCCCATTTTGTGCATAACGATCTTGCTTTTCGTAGCCATCAATGTTGGCCATGGGCACGATGGCAATCTCCAAACGGTCTAACAGCTTCGCGTATTTTTCATTCTTCACCAGCTGCTCCATCAAATACAAGAGTCCTTCAGTACTGGCAGGCTCATTTCCATGGATACCTCCCTGCATCCATACTTTAACCTTGCTTTCTTCTCCGCCTTCCCGGCTCAACAGGACCATCGGAATCTTCTTTCCCTTCTGACTGGCTCCGATAAATTGGAGTTCCATTTCCTGGGGATGGTCTTTAACTAATTTGTCTAAAAACCCCATCATCTCCCCATATTTGGTAAAGCCTTTTTTCTTTTGGAAAGCAGGGGTGTTGATCTCCAGGTCTATTTCCGGGAAAAACTTTTCCGTTTCCTTTTTGGTCTGAGGGGTTAGCTGACCTTGAACTGGCAAGGCCATCAACAAAAGCAGTAGGTATACAAGTGGTTGCTTCATGTCAAATGTGATTAGAAAGCAAAAGAAGCCATGAGTCTGCCGATCCATTCATTCCCTTCAATGGGGTTGCTGTTGATGTCATTGGAGCCATCGGCAGCATCTACCAGGGTAAATGAGGCTTGGATTTTGGCACCATACCCTTTGATCAGGTAATAGCTACATCCCATGGTGTAGTAATTGGGCCGGTTGTAAAAGGTCCCATTGTTCAGGAAAGAATGCTGATCCGCATTGAGGTGGGTGTATCGCGCATCAACTGAAATCCGATTTTTGAACAGGTACCCCATTTGCAGGTTAAAACCCGTTCCTAGCATCATCCTTCCCTTGACATAGTTCTCGACATCCTGTTCTCCCTCCACCAGGAAATTGGGAGAGATAGTGCCATTATTTCTGATTCGTTGGGTGATGTCGTCTGGTACAAATGCCTGACTTCCGACAAACTCCCCAAGAGCTGAAAAGCCCCGGTATTTAAACAGGAAATCAATGCCGTATTTCAGGTAATCTGGAAGGGATTCTTCGTTGAGGTCATTGAGGTACAAAATGGTGCCACTGGCCCTGCCTCGTCGGCTGCTCATGCCCCGGTTAAAGCTCATATTTCCGCCAAATACCAACTTTGGCGTCCGCTCTCGCATGACATCAGCCTGCCGAAACTGACCAAAATTGGTGAACAGCCCAAAGGGCAGGAAGTCCAGGCGGCCGCCTACTTTCAGGCCTCCGTAATCCTCTCGGAATGCATTGAGCCCATCTCCATTGGTGAGGGTCAGGTAAGGGCGAATGTAAGAGCCTTTCCAGGTGCGGAAGGTTCCCTGAGCAAAGAGGCCAAACTCCCGGATGCTGGCAAATGCAGAGGTCACCCGGCTTCGCTCCACCAACTGCAACGCCTGTGAACCCATGGTCAATTCCCGGTTATCCGTAGGAGTTGCACGCTGTCCAAAGCTGATCTTTATACGCTTGGTGACCTGATAGGCAACCCAAGCATCCAGCAAAAAATCACTTTCCCCTTCTCCTACCTCAGAAGTTCCACTCAGGTCAATCTGGAAACGATAGTCGATCCGTTGCCTGGGCGCATTGCCTGTGAGGCGTAGTCGAAGTCGCCGCATCCTGAAGCGCGGGTAAAGGTCCGGATCGTTGGTGTCCGTGTATTTTTTGACTTCAAAATAGGGTTGCAGGTATCCCCTCAGTGTCATCTGATAGTCATTTTCACTGGAAAATGTGAGGCCTTCTCCAGGTGTATAGCTATGCAATCGGAGGCTTTGAGCACTACCGGTCAGGCTGGCTAACAGGATGAACCCAATGGTCAAAAGTAGGGGGTGCTTCATCATTGCGTGCTTATGAAAAGGTTCCTTTTACGATCATTTGCTGGTTTTCCATCATCAATTGCCCATTCGCAAAGACATCCAAGAGCTGAAAATCTTCGTCGAACAGGCAAAAATCGGCATCAAAGCCCGCCTGGATGCGGCCTTTATTAGGTATTCCCATGTTGTCAGCAGGATGAATGGTGATGAGGCTAAATGCATCTGAGACGGACATATTGCCTTGTTGAATCAGGGCGATCACTTGTTCAAGGTTTCGATCAAATGGGGCCCGGTAAGAGCCTATCCGCTTTCCGGTCTCATCTCGCTTTGCCAGGGCCGTGTTCCCATCGCTGCTGAAAGTTAGCCGGTCCAGGGGTACCCCTTGCTCCAGGGCATACATCACAGATTTCCATGGAGGCGTATACTGGGAAGCCCCCGTGGTGATATCAATGATCCCGCCCATTTTGGCAAACTCCAGGGACTGCTCAAATAGCGATTCGGTACGCCCTACATGGGTGGGAGATATCGTTTCAATAGGAAATTCATAGTCCTTGACCATTTTGAATAGAATGTCCAGCTGGGTGGTCAGGTTCCCTAAGTGGAGGTGTAGAATTCCTTTTTTATTGCCCAGCTGTCCGCCAACCCGCACATCTTTCAAATGCCGCAACAACTCCCGTTCGGTAGGGTAAGCAGAGCGGACATCACTTATCGCAACTTTGCAGCCCAGCACTTTGTCAATAAACATCATGTCTCCTTGTATGCTGCCTGTCAGGGTTTGGGGATGGATGTCAAAATGGCTGGTGAGCATATACCCCGTAAGGCCCTCCATGTCCAGGGCTTTGGCCTTGGCATAAAGTGCCTGAACCGTGCGGGTAACACCATCCGTCGCCAGTAATCCCACGGCCGTAGTCGTGCCACAACGGACCAGTTCCTCTACCGTGATGTCAGGGGTGCGAGAAGAAAAACCTGCCGTGCCTCCTGCTCCTGCAATGTGAATGTGCTGGTCGATTAGTCCTGGGGTCATGATTTTCCCCTCAGCATCCCACACGTTTTGGAAGGCCCTGTGAGGTTCTATCTGTTCATCCATCGCCAGGATTTTCCCCCCACCGACCAGGATGTCCTGTTGGCCGAGTGCTTCAGGTGCAAATACCAAGGCGTTTTTTATGAGCAGCATATTTATACAAAGTGAATGATGAGCATGAAAATCTGAGCAGATCCCATCGGGATCAGGTTACGCTTGACAATATCAAATGTGGAAACACCTGCAATCTCCGAGGTAGCGATAATGACTCCGGCAACCGGTGAAACCGTGCGCCCCATGGAAGCTGCCAAGTTCATCGGCAAAATCATAGAAACCGTCTCAGCACCAAGTTTTGTTGCAATCTTGGGGGTGAGCGGCGCAAAGGCGAAAAAAGCCGCATTGCCACTTCCCATGAGCATGGAGGCCAGGAAAATCATGGAAGCCATCACGACGCCAATTCCCAGAGCCCCAAGACCCAATTCCTGAGAGGCTGCAACCAATCCATCAATGAATCCCAGAGAAATAAGCCCCTTCGCGAAAATATCCGCAGCAATAATTAAGGTCACGACGGACTTGAAAATATTCCCCATGCCGTTCCAGAAGGTTTTGAGTGACTCAAATACCAGCTTGATGTTTCGGATGCGAATAAGCTCAAACACCAATGCGATAAACAGGCTGATAAACATGGCCGTGGTGGTGTCCAGCTTAACCTCAAAGGGAAGGAAATTGAAAATGGGCGAAAAAACGATGAGGAGGATAAGGGGCAAGACTGGGATTATGGCATAATACAAAGGAGCGGTGCGCGCTTTTACTTTGGCTTGCTCACGTTGCTTTGGCTCAATGTTTTGTTTTTTGTCAAAATAGCGGTTCGTGAAATAGTACACCACAGCAACCAGTATACTCAAAGGAATCATCAGGGGTATTTGCTGCGTCAAAAAATACACGATGTTGTCAACCTCGGCAATCTCCGTGGCACGAGCCGTAATCGCTGAGGCTGGGCCGATGCCAAATGCCGTGCAGGCTGTAATCACCGATACCGCCGACAACCGGCTTACGCCAAGGTTCACCAAAATGGGAAAAATGGATGCCATCAGCAGCAGTCCTAGCCCGGCAGCAGAGGGAATACACACAAATAATAATTGGCCGATTGGGACGACACAAGCAGCCGTGACGTAAGGGAATTTCTTAAGCAAACTCAAGGGCTTCATGGCTACATGTACCAGCGCATCTGAAGCACCAATTTTGTCGATAAAAGCCACAAAGCCCCCAATTGACATGATCATCAGCCCTACCCCTGCATTGGTTTTCCCAAAAGACTCTTTGATGTAGCGGAATAAATCGAAGCCAGAAAACCCTGTAGGTTGCTTGAGCGCGGGCATTTGGAAATCGAGGGCCATGGCAATTACCATCATCGCCAATCCCGCAATTAGCAAGACGGCATGAGGATAATATTTTTTGAGTAATAGCCAAGCTACGACGATTACAAAAACCAAGGAAATAATGGGGCCCAGAAACGTCATGGTTGCATCCAAAGCTTAAAAGGGCGAGCCATCAATTTTGGTCCCAGGAGAAAATAGCACACCTGTGGTTGCCTCTCTATGCTGCACAAAGTCTCCCGTTAAATCCGGGTTTCGGGTATAGGATTCATTGGGATTATTGGACAGCGGCTCAATGTCAAAGGTGAGAATTTCGGTGTCTGCAGCATCAAACACATATAGCTTATCTCCTGAATTATTTAGGTTAAAGTCCCCAGAAGTGGAGGTCTGCACAAGGGCTCCGCCAAACGAACCTGTTGGGGTTCCCCCTCCAAAAATGACCAGTGCTCCACCCGCAGGGATCACCGTATTCGCCGGAATGGTATGATTGGGTACATTGATGGCCAGGTTTTCTTCATCGTATAATTTGTACCCGCTCACATCCAGCTCGCTGGCAGAAAGGTTCACAAATTCTAAAAACTCATCCTCTGCCTGCGCATACCGACCATCTCCATTGGTGTCTCCATTTAAGCCGGAATTTGAGGGGTCATAGCATATTTCGTTCAAGATCAACTGAACCGTCACTACGCCATCATCATCTTCAATGGTTAGGCTCACCTCCTGAACACCGTCTTCTTCTGCTCCATCTACCGATTGTATGGATATTAAAATGACTTCATTTGCTTCATCCTCTGTGTCCTGAATAGCAGTTATGGTCACAGCAGCTGCGGTATCACCTGCCGGAATCGTAACCTGCAGTCCGCTGATGGAGTAGTCTGAGGCAGAAGCTGTGCCTGCAGTAGACAACGTCACCATAACGTCTGCTTCACTTGTGGATGAAAGGCTAACGGTGACAGTGGCTTCTCCCTGGGCTTCAGTTATGATGGAAGGGTTTACTGAAACGCGCGCAACAGCTGGAGGCGGAGCGACATCATCCGTTTCACACGCTGAGAAAAATCCTGACAACACAAGCACACACAACAATGCGATTGTGAAACAAAAGGAACCTGAGGTATTCATAGGGATTAGGGGTTAACAATCTGCCCACCGGATGGGGACCCACAAATGCTTGGGAGGCTCACTCGGTCAGGCTGACAATTATAAGGTTGTTCAGGATGTTTATTCGATCATGAGTCTGACGGTTTTCCAGCTATTATCGCTGAAAACCCGAAGGAGGTATATGCCTGTATTAAGGTCTTCTACCTTCAAAAGGTTGGTCTCTGAGGTAACCTGCCGGACCAGTTTGCCTTCCATGCTGTAAATTTCCACCTCTTCAATGCGGTCAGGTGCTTCAATTCTCACAAATTGCGAAGCAGGATTGGGATATAATGTGATCTGCTGATTGGCAGCGGTGAGGTCCTGAATGCTGGAACTTTGGCCAGAAATGTTTATTTCTACTGAGCCTGTCACCCCTGAAGGGTCGTTGGCAGTGGCCACAACCATGACAGATCCATTAGTCGCAGCAGTCAATATCCCATTCGCATCAATGGTAGCACTACCGGTTCCGTTCATGACTGACCACGTGACGGTTTGATCAGTTGCAATGGTGGGCATAACCATCACTTCCATCTGCAGGGTTCCGCCCATGGTGGTGATGGCGGTGGCCCCGCCCATTCCCTGGACGGTAAGGGATTCCACGTAATAAGCCGTGTTAAAGGGCGTACCATCTACCCGAACGCCTGGGGAAAAAAGGATGGGAAAATTATCTCCGTGCTGCTCAAATGCACCAGTAATATCAGGATTACGGGTGTAGGATTCATTGGGGTTATTGGACAGCGGTTCGATATCAAAGGTATCTACCTTGTTGCCCATCGTATCAAAAATGTAAATGGTATCCCCAGAATTGTTCATGTTTAAGTCTCCAAATGTAGAGGTTTGTACCACTGCCCCCCCGAAGGTACCGGTGGGCGTGCCTCCGCCAAAAAGCACAAACACTCCTTCGGGCGGAATGATGGTATTGGCAGGAACAGTGTGGTTGGGCGTACCTAACACCAGGTTTTCTGCATCGTAAATGGTGTACCCACTGATGTCCAGATTCTGTCCCGTGATGTTGTACAGCTCCAGAAATTCATCCGCTGCTTGCGCATACATACCATCCCCATTGGTATCTCCATCTAAACCAGAGTTCCAGGGATCATAGCATATCTCATTGATAATTAGCTGCGCGAATACAGTAGACGAAATGGTCAAAAACAGGCCTAAAAGGTAGATTTTTTTCATTGCAAAGTGGTTAGTGGTAACAATTGACGAGCAGGCGGTAGAAATTCCTACTACTTATTTGGTTTAAAATCAGTAATTTTAAGCTAGGCTTGGCCTACCAGTTTACTGTATTTAAGCATACCAATTTTGGCGTTGTTATCGAAAAGGATAGTTCAAGGGTTTAACTTGGAGGAAAAGAGCCCCTCTGAACGCCTCTATCTTTTCCTGTATAATTACCTCAAGAACGGCATCATCAACAACCAACTTCCGGAGTCAGGGGAGCTTCCTTCCACTCGCTCGCTGGCAACTCAATTAGGTATTTCCCGCAGTACCGTGATCCGGGCATATGAGCTGTTGAAGCTGGAAGGGTACCTGGTCTCAAGAGGGGGATCGGGCTACCGGGTAAGGTCCATTCAGGAAGAAAATTTTGAGGGATCGCCCTCATTTATCGGAAATCAGGCCTACCCTGAGATGTCTAAAGTGGGGCAATCCTTTCTGAAAAATATCAATTTGATCAATCGAACTTCTGATAAGGGTATTGCATTCCGTCCGGGTCTCCCTCCATTGGATATTTTCCCAGTCAACCAATGGAAAAGCCTCACCAACCTGTACTGGCGGCACATCAAATCTTCGGCCTTGTCTTATTCGCCTTCCTCGGGTATTCTTCCCCTGAAAAAAAGTATCGCCACCTACCTCAACATCACCCGCAATATTCAATGTGATTACCGCCAGATCATGATCGTTTCGGGCTCTCTCCAGTCCTTGTACCTGATCGGTAGTGTGTTGATTGACGAAGGGGATGAGGTAATCCTTGAAAACCCCACCTTCCCCAATGTGCATTCAATTTTCCGAAGCCTTCGGGCGCACATTCAGGCAGTGGGCATCGGATCGGATGGGATCAAACTGGAAGAATTCAGAAGAAATGAATCCAGGAAACTCAAGGTAATTCACACCACGCCTTCCCATCATTATCCGACCGGTGTGAGGATGAGCCTGAAACGGAGGTATGAGTTGCTTAGTTGGGCCAATTCGCATTCCGCTTTTATCATTGAGAATGACTATGAACACGAGATTAGCAATTGGAAGAACCCCATTCCTTCCCTGTTCAGCCTGGACAAGGAGGGCCGTGTCATTTACATGGGAACCTTTAATCGGCTCCTGCATCCATCTGTGCGGCTGGGCTACATGGTCGTGCCCCATTATTTGATGGACGCGGTCGAAGCATTGCAACGGCATTCGCATCGGTTTGTGCCCCCTTCTTTTCAAATTGTCATGAATCAATTTATCGAGAAAAAATACCTCTACCAGCATGTCAGGAATGTAATCGAAGTGGCCGAAGAGCGGAGGCTCCTTTTTGAAGAGACTTTCAACGACTGTTTTCAAGGAAAAATTTTCCTTGCTCCCAGAGCGGCCAATAGTTTGTATGCCCTTGCACGATTTCGTGGCAAAGAGAATGACCAGCAAATAACAGAGGCCCTGGAAAGTGCAAATATAGTTGCCCATGCATATAGTAAATGCTTCATTGGAAACCGGGCGGAAAACGGTCTGATCCTTGGGTATGCCTCGGTGAGAAATCCTGTTATCAAGAGTACACTGCCGCGAATGCTCAGGCTCTGGTCAAAGCATAGAGGGGAAATTGGTATCTAAAAGAAGATGCCATTGGTATCCCGCCTAGGAAAGGCTTCTCCTTATCTTCTAACCTATTCACCAATCTCCACCGATGAAATATCCCTGTTACCCGACCTTGCTTTTCTTGCTGCTGCTGGTTTTTTCCGCTTGTGACAATCCTGTAGAAATCCCTCCAACCGATGCTGAATATGAGGGTTCCGGTGTATTTACCTACACGGATTATGCTCCCCTGGCGAGCCAGCCGATTCGGGTGTTTTACCATATTCCGGAAGATCCAGGTCCAAATACCCCCATCCTTTTTGTCTTCCACGGTGGGGATCGCAATGGAGCAAATTACCGAGATGCCTGGCGGGAGCAAGCAAATCAGCGAGGCTTTATGGTGTTTGTTCCCGAATTTAGCTCGACCTATTACCCCGGCGGGGATGCCTACAACCTGGGGAATGTATTCGAAGATGGGGATAACCCTTCTGCATCTACCCTCAATGATGAACCTGAATGGACATTCTCCATCGTTGAACCGCTATTTTTGCATATAAAGGAGGCCATGCAAAATACGGGGCGTAGCTACAAGGTGTATGGCCATTCTGCCGGAGCGCAATTTGTCCACCGTATGTTATTGCTCAAGCCCAACAACAGCTTCGGAACTACTGTGGCCTCGGCATCAGGCTGGTACACGGTGCCAGATGTAGGGATTCGTTTCCCTTACGGTACAGGAGAAAGCCCTGCTGCCCAATCAGACCTGAGTTCGTTTTTTGAACGCGACCTAATTGTTATGGTCGGGGAGAATGATTCAGACCCTAATAGCCCGGGTCTTCGTCGTAATCCTACAGTAGATTTGCAAGGCAACAATCGGCTAGAGCGGGCACAGCACTTTTTTCAACGAAGCCAACAGATTGCAGATTCATTGCAAGCTAATTTCAACTGGCGATATGAGGCCTTGCCAGGAGTTGGTCACGACTTTCAACCCACGATTCGGCGGGCTGCGCCATTGTTGATGGAGTAATATTCTCGCTAATCAAAACTTCGTATGTTTTTGTCCGGTATTTTCCAGGAAGGTGGTCACCAGCGCTAAGTCTCTCTAATGGAATCACTGCAAAGAGAATCCTAGGATTAACTTTTTGTTACTGTTACCTTGGTAAATCCAGTATATCAGGTACCCGAAGAAAATAACCGTTGTGCCAAATTCATCCACTACTATCGACGTCGAAGGATTCCTCCAAAGATTCCAAAGCCAGGAAAAGTGGCACTTAGCGTGGGTGATTGGGGTAGCTTTATTTCTTTCTTTATGGAGACTGGGTAGCCACTCGGTCTATGAGTGGGATGAAAGTCGGTACGGAGAGATTGCCTTTTGGATGAATAAAACGGGGGATTACATCACCTATCTCTATGCGGGTCAATTGGACACTTGGAACGCAAAGCCTCCGTTGGGGGTTTGGTTAATCGCCAGTAGCTATAAGATTTTGGGCCTTAACGAATGGGCATTGAGGGTTCCTTCTGCACTTGCTACAGTTGGATTTTTTACCCTGTTTTTTCGCTTTATCTGTCTGTATCGGCAATCCTCCTTCGCCTTCCTTTGCTGCATGATCCTTATGACATGTAAGGGAATCATTGGGCATCACGTAGGTCGGACGGGTGACACCGATTCAATCTTGCTTTGCTGCCTGATGGGATTTGTTTATGCAATGGCATTGTACCTCGATAAGAACAAACCAGGGGCGATCATATGGGCGGGATTGTGCCTGGGATTGGCATTTTATGCGAAGGGGACAGCCTTTGTGTTGTACCTGCCTGCCCTGTTTTTCTATTCCCTTTTTCGAGGGAAAGCCCTGAGGATAATAGGAGATTACCGTGCTTGGATCAGTATGATTTTGGTGCTGGGGGTTATTTTCTCCTGGCGGGTATTGGTCACCCAATATGGGCAGGAATTTGAGACAGCAACCCATATGGGAAAAAATAGCTGGGAGGTGCTGATTTACTATGATACGTTCCATCGGTTCTTCACGCCCGGCGTAGAAGGAAATTCATCCACAACTGCGGACTATGCTTTTTTCTTTTCTGCGTTGGATGTCAAATTCAACTTATGGAATTATGTTTTTTACTTGGGGATAGCCGCAGGAATGGCCTTACTCTGGAAACATAAACATAGGTTCCGTCACTTGCTGGCAGAGGATCAGAATCGATTATTGCTCATTTCCACCCTGCTGGTGGTGACACAAGGCATCATCCTAACTGTTTCCCAATCCAAGTTGGTGTGGTACATCACCCCTCTTTTGCCTTTTGCCGCTATTTGGGCAGGATGGTTTGTTGCCTTCTCCTCAAAAAAGAAAACCTGGATGGTGTATATTTGGGTACTCTTATGGCTACTTACCTTTGGGAGGCAGTTTTATTACCTACATCAGGTGGAAGAGGATAGAGGTCATTTTTTAAGGAACAATAAGGACAAAATAGTAGCAGCGGATAAACTCTGGATTTACAATTCTCTTCATCAGGACATACGATTGTATGCCGATTGGTACAATGCTGAAGTTTATTATTTGGCTGAATGGGAAGGCTGGGAAGATGCCCTTGTGTCTGATCAGATTCTCCTGGCGAATTTGACAGATCATCAGCTTAATGCGTTAGGGGAAGTGAAAGGAATTGAATATGTGAGTTTTGAGAATTTCCATCTCATTTGGAAAAGAGAGGTGCCCAAATAAGTAATTACAACTCCAGAAAATCACTCCTCCACCCATTCCACTTTATCTTCCCAGGGGGCTTTCCGGACACCTTCAGGCCACGCATCTCCCTTGGGGCGTCCCAGCATGAAAAACCCGAGGAATCGGTCATCTTCTCCAAGTCCCAATAAATCTTTCATGCCTTCGTGGTAAGTCATGCCCCCACTGCTCCAGTAGCCTGCTAAGCCAAGTGCTGTGGCAGTGAGGTACATATTCTGGACCGCGCACGCCACTGCTTCTACTTCCTCAATAACCGGAATTTTGGGATTTTCTCCCCGTTTCATGCAAATACCAATCACATGGGAGCACTCCGTAGGACGGGCAAGCAGCTTGTCATATTTCTTTTGCTGAAATACTTCGGAAGGGGTAGCTTCCTTGTACAATTCTGCATGGGCCTGCCCCAGGCTTTTGAGGCCTTCCCCGGTGAACACCAGAAAAAACCAGGGCTCTGTCTTGCCGTGGTTAGGTGCCCAATGTGCATTTTCCAGTAGCAGTTCGACTTCTTCACGCGTGACAGGTTCACCTGAAAACTGGCCCGGAAAGATAGACCTACGTGAGCGGATCAACCGGTTGACTTCGTCCAGGTTAAAATTGAGCAGGGTAGCTGGGGAATTATTCATAAGCGTGCAAGCAATTCAGTTCAAATAGCAACGGTGGTGAAGCACAAATATACATTAAGTTTTCATTCCAACTTAAGGTTCAGCATCCCACAATTTCCCAGGGTGGATTTCAGGTGAAGGGCCTGCTGAGAATTTCCGTCATCCACCATGATACTGGCAGTATTTGGCGGCAGGCGACCGAGATTGTGGGCGTACAGGATGATGAAATTGGTCGTCCCCCGGGTCAGCTGCACCGTAAGTTTTTTCCTTTTGTGGGTAATGGGAAACTCTGTTAGCAACCATTGTCCATTTACATTTAAAGAGATGGTGTCCTGGTCCACCGCACCTCGGTCCCAGACGTAAATTTCCACCTCTGTACTGGTAACGGTAACAGTGCCTTGTTTTTTCACCCCTCTGTCACGGATTCGGGTGGGCATCCCAGAGCGGGTGCGTTTCAGGCTGGGCTCCACTGGAGCCTCAGTCGTAACAACGGGCTCAGGTTTAGGGGGCTTGGGGGGCGGCGCAGCAGCTACTCCTTCCGGGCAGTCCTGGTATACCTGGATAATGGCGGAGGAAGCTTCACAATTTTTGGTGTAGGCCTCTAACTTGTACTGTCCAGGCTCTTTTACCAAAAATTTTCGCGCACGATTGGTGGAAAGCATCCTACCGTCCTTGAGCCAACGAAATGGCTGCCCTTTGGGCAAATGCGCATACAGATAAACCCCCTGGTTGGGGCACATAGCGATTCGGGTGGGGATGGGCGGCAATGCCGGAGGCGCATATGAGGCCAGGAATGCAGGGGTATCTCCAACTTTTTGACCGGTCGGAGCTATCCCTTTTACGGTTGCAGCAATCAGCAATTCGGCCCGTCCGCCAAAAGCAACCACCGGCAAGTTGGCCTTCGCTTCCTGGTTGCTCTTTTCTCGCCACATGAGCTCCCACTTATCATCAGATTCCAGTTGGAATAAAAAGTATTCAGGTCGCCGTTCATCCGTAAGTCCCATCACAACCGGTTGTCCATTCCCCA
>JBCDIQ010000097.1:0-15951 GCA_039024295.1 Bacteroidota bacterium
CCCTAACATCATGAAGCTAAAGGCAATAGAAGGAGAGGGTACGAATCCCTTAACAAAAAAGCCAAACCCCCAAATCAGGGGGCTGATCAGGAAAAGCGTATTGATGATCTTCTTCTTGGAATACTTCATGCTAAAATTCGAACCCGAAGGTCTCTATGTCTGCTTGAAATGCTTCCGCTACCAGTGATGCTGACCGCTTGGTGTAATATTTACGATAATCTCCACGGTTTGAACGATTCACATGTGGGAGCGTTTCCTTGATATTCAATCTACGGCAAATCTCTACAAAATCCTCCTCCATCTGGTCTTGCTTTCCGACAAAATCGACCAGCAGGTTTCCTGTTTCGTCATAGATCACGTCTCGTTGTAACTTTACCTCATGGGTAAGCCGCCAATCCAGGTACTCATCAAAATCCCGCATTTGAGAAATGAACTCATGTTGGAAATGGGTTTTCTTTTTTAGCATGTAATGGTAGAGAGATACCTGCCAGTCCCATGGGTTACGGACAAATGCAAACTTGAAGTAGGTATCATAGACCTCTGGTGGAAGGGAAGCCTTGACTTCTCTTGCAGTTGAATGTCCTTCGAATTCCCGCCCATAAACCTTGGGGTATTCGCCAACCGCAAACTTAACATGGTCTTTAACTGGCGTCTCCAGGTAGAATTTTTTGAAGTCCCGGGCTGTCTCGTTTAGGTTACCCGCATCAAATTTCCATCCACGGTGAGCATATTTGTGAAGTGCTTTCCGAATGCTGGTCCCGGCAACCTTGTAGACATGGATAAAGATGAATTTTTTGGAGTGTGAAATCAGCATGAGGAGAAATGATTTATGAGCGTATGAATTAGCTTAGGGTATGAGTGGATATAGAAATTAAACAGATAGAGGCCGTGGAATGGGTTTGCCTGTGATGCGGGCGTACTCTTCAGCAATCTGGCTGGTTTTTACGGGCCAGGTTTGGGTTTTGGAAAACTCGTGTCCGTCACGACAGTATTCCTGGCATTTTTCAGGGTTCTCGTACATAAAGGTCACTGCCTCTGCCAATTCCTTAACTGTGGTTGCTGGATTGTCCACTGAAACCTTTATTCCTGCACTTTCTGGCACCTGGTTGGCTGCTCCGTGCATATTCAGGGTGATGATGGGCCGACCATAAGCCATGGCTTCCAACAGCTGCGCTGGGGAGGAATCTCGGAGGCTGGTAAACATGAACACATGGTGTTCCTGGTATGCTTTTTTCACCTCTTCCCAGGGCACCCTGCCTGGATAATTTACCTTTCCTTCAAGGCCATACTGGGCAATCCATTTGGGAACTTCATCTTTCAACGGGCCATCTCCTAGTACCGTGAGAGAAAAAGGAATATCTTCTGACACCTGTGCCAGGGCCTCCATGACTAATGGCAATCCCTTTCTTGGAATCAGGCTACCAATCCATAGTAATTTGAGGGGTTGCCCAGGCCTGTGTTCGTAAGTTGGGGCCTCTTTCGGGTAAAAATGCTCGGGAAGGCTGGTGTCCAGAAACAACTGAACGTTTTTTGCTCCCAGGTCTTCTGCCATGTGGTAGGTTTCCCAATTGGTGGTGAGGAACAACTCTGCATGGCGCGCAGTCTTTTTGGTATTGGGGTTAAACCGTACCAAAAGGTCGCTCACCATTTTACGACGTTCTTCAGTTTTCCAATCACCAGCGAAATAATCTTTAAATGCCTCAGGAGAAAACTGCCCCCCACCTGAAGGGCCAAAAATCATGGGCTTGCCCAGTTTCCACAGCGCGCTGCTCATTTGGATGCTTCCATACGTGACATGGTGGACCAAGTCAAAATTATGAACGGTATCCAATTTCTTGGCCACTTTGTAAGCCTGCTGTTGCCAAGTCAAATACCTCAGATACACTCCAAGGGTGTTCACGTACGCCTTCTCCACCCAGCCAGGGACCTCTACATATTCAAATTGTAAATTCGGCAAGGGTTCCTGCTCAAGGGTGGCTTCGATGGCCTCTTTGCCCCAGTGCGAAGTAAGCACCCGGACATTGTATCCCATCTTGGCCATGTTATATGCCCAGTTCCAACCGTTTTGGCGTTCACCGCCAGCGGTAGGATCACAGACATAGGCAGACATTAGGACGTTCATTTATTAAGGGTTTTCAGTGGTCAGTTTATAGTCGTCAGTTTACAGGTATCGGTTTTCAGTGTTCAGTATAAAAATTGTACAATTTGACTATCTGAAAACTGTGTACCGTAAACCCTCACCTGTGGCCTCTTTAAGCATTCACCTGATAATCAGTCAACTGCCAATCCAGGTTCTCTTCGTAGCCTAGATCCACCAATAACTGATTCCAGCGACCGCCATGGGTTGTTTTGAATATTTCTACCATTTCCTGGTCAAAATAATTTAGCCAATCGCCTGAGATACCCTTCCGGAAGAATGATTTATCATTTGCTTCTCCGGCTTTGCGGCCGGCAGAAAGCTTTTTGAAGGAATTATTCTCTACAGCAGCTTCGATTCGGCTCTGGGGCACCTCTATTTCAAGGAAATTTACGACCTCTTGCATACCTGAGATGGCATCTTCCTTCAGCTGCTCGTAGGTCAGCTTGAGGGCGAAGGGGTACTTGTTCCAGCGCTCATACAACTCCAGGTCAAACACCGCACGGTTCAGGTACACAGGAATCCGGTCACGCGGTTCCTTTTCTGCCAGGCCTTCCCAGCCTCCATACTTGGGGTCGAGGTTCGCCAGGTAAAAAATATTGGAAACCACCATGTCCCGTGGGTCACGGAAGATGGTGATGAGCTTCACATGCGCAGGGGGTTCCCATGCCGGAGGCTGAGAGTGACTTTTGAACAATGTGTGCTCTGCAACTCCCTGGTTCATGAACCCCAGCGCAATATCTGATTGGAGGTCAAATAGCTTGGTATGCTGCGGCTCCGGACGGTAAGGCTCTGGGACAGTAGGATGTGCAAAAATGTAAAGGTCGCGTATCATTTTTACCAGCCAGGTGCTTCCTACTTTATGGGCAGAAGCAACTACCGAAATAACGGGCTGGGGTTGGTGGCCGTTGGTAAACAGCTTATTGGACAAATGATTGACCTTGTATTTGACAAAGCTGACGAGTTTGTTTCGCTTCTCAGCCAGATTACTCATGTGAATGTATGTCTAAGGTTGGGAAATGATGCAAGCCTAAGGATTACCAGTTAAGGTCTTTTTCGTATCCTAATTCAATCAGCAGGTCACCTGCTACAGCTTTGAATGCTTGTTTGTGTTCTGGGGTGAATTTTTCTTCCCACTGGCGCATTTTTCCTTTGTTAAATGTACGGGTGGTAGAAGGGTTTAGAGACTCATTGGAAAATCGGCTTTTGATTTCGCTATCTGACATCTCTATCTCCAGATGATTCACGATCTTGCGGATGGTTTCGAAACGTAGCTCGTCAGTTGATCCTCCACGTGCTCCAACAAGTTCTTCAAACTTCACCGCAAGGGTATCGGGGTCACTGATCCAGCCAAGGTAGCGGCGGAAATCCAATCCGATGTCCGGGTTCGAAAGATTGGAAGTAAATGGAGTACCCAGCGGTGTTCCCTTAATTGAGTACATCAGTCTCTCATCAAAGGTGGGAAGGTCATTATAGATTCCATGCAGGAAGATACGGGGTTCTTTCACCACCCAGTTGGCATGAGAAATGGCCACATCTCTCAAATCACGATAGATGAAGAAGCGCTTGTGGTTTCGCTTTTTAAGAATCTCCTTGATTTCATCGTAGCACATCAGGTGGGTGCGCACCACTGCACCCACAGGTGCTGAAGCGATTTTCCACTGAATATGATTGCCAGTATTCATCACCCCAGACAATGCCTGTACCGAAACAATGTCATGCCAGGTCTTGGCATTCGGCATATTATCAAGGATTTGGCCCAGCAAGTGTGTCCCGCTTTTGGGGAATGAATTACAAATTACCAGGGGGTTATTTGCATCCTTGGTAGCACGGTTTATTGTATTGAGTGCCTGCAAGGCAAAAAATACCGTATCTCTTCCGTGGAGCCTGAGGGTATTATATAATCGATAAGCCATAGGAGGGGTTGAAGTCTAAAGCGTTTTAGGAGGTTAGTTTGCAGTTTTCAGTATTCGGTTTTTAGTTTTTTTATCCTGTAAACTGAGAACTGTAAACCGATAACCTTAAAGCTATCTATTGTCTGTTATCAACATTTTCAAAAAGCAGGCCAAAAGAGGTTGGTAACACTAAATGAATATAATTTCATACGATATTTCCATAGTACAACGAAGGCCTATAATCCAAGTGTTCGACGTACCAGGTTGATTTGTTCGCCTATTTCCTTGACAAATGCCTGCTTGAGGGTAGCCATTTTTTGCTGATAGTCAGAAAAATTTGCCACAGCTTCCTTAGCACCTGCGGCAATGCTTTCGGCATTATTGTCAACGAAGACAGCAGCACTTCCATACAGGCCGCGAGTCGTTTCAATGTCGCTTACAATCAAGGGAACATGCAGAGAGAGTGCTTCACTGGCCCCACTAGGTTGTGTGCCTTCACGGGTAGTGAGGACGATTGCTCCATTTGCATGTGCATAAAGCGCACTGAACTCGTTTTCTGGTAAAAATCCGGTAAAAATGATATTTTCAGGTGCTTGATCTTTTACTTCCTGGGGAAGTCGTTCGTGGTACCAGGTGGTCATGAACTTTATCTCCGGACACTGGTGGCATGCCTCAAATAACTCCTCTATGGGCTCGTCCACGTCAAAGCTGCAGGGAACAATGATGTAAGGCTCGTCTTTAACTTGGACACCTGCTACCTCCTTTACCGTTTGATCTACGGTGATTTCAGGTACGGGATCCCGAAGAACAGTTACATTGAAGCGTAGTTTTTCGGTATGAATCAATACATCATTATTGTGAACCAGGATCATGCGTGACTTCCGCATCAAAGACTTGGCAAATGGCCAGTGAACCCAGTGGCCATCAAATATCATCGTATTGTGGCAATCTGCAATGTAGTCAGCACCCGTGAACAACTTATAAATGGCTGAAGCATACAAAACAGGCGTAGGAGCCAGTTGCATAAATACCAAATCAGGTCTTTCGCGGAACAGGTCCCCCAAAGTTTTGGAAAACTTGAGGACATAGGACCAAGCCTTGTGGAACTTGGACTTTACTTCCCATTTGTAGTGGTAGTAACGTAGGTCGATTCCAAGTTGGTGAGCAAGTGATTCGCTGCGGCGCTGATAGGGCACCCATGCAATGAACATGCTTTTAGGGGCCTTTTCTGAGGTGACAGAGCTAGCGGGGGAAATGGAGATATCTGGGTTCATGCGAATGTTTTCAGGTGGTTAGTTGGATGAGGGAGCAGATTGGAAATTTGACATCAATGAGGTTAACCCAATTTTCACATAAGGACTTAACCAAAAAATGAGCCAAGCTGGTCCGCCGTGACGTCGAACAAAAGCCCGCCAGTCCTCCTTGTGCAACCCTTTGACAGAATGAAGCTCTTTGATTCGCTCTTTGAACGGCATATGCGGGTTGCGCCATTTGTCGGCATTGGGATTGGAAGCACAATACCCAATGAAGCGGGGAGCCGCATACACATGGCAGTCCTTCTCTAGTGCCCGCAGGCCATAGTCCACATCTCCCCAGCGGTGAACATACTGAGGATCAAGGTTTCCGACCTTTTCCTCTACCTCGCGTGGGATCAGGACACAGTTGCCACACATAGTGGCACACTCAGCGATGGCTTCCCCGGGATGTACCAACTCGTACCGAAACGGATTGAAACCTTGCAATTTTCGGTATCCTCCGTAGGTAAGCTCTTGGGTTTCGGGATCCTTGGTTGAACCAGTTACCACACTGCACCCCTTTCCCTGTTTTACTAACTCAAGGTGTGTTCCAATCAGGTTGCGTAAAGCATCTGGCACCAAAAAGGTATCATCATTCAGCAACATGTAATAGTCAAATGGTCCTGCTTTTTGTGCATGCTCAAAAGAGAGGTACATTCCTTTATTCCAGAATAAGGAACCATCCCCTTTGATAACATGTACCTCTGGGAATTTTGCTGCGACGGCTTCTGAAGTACCATCCGTACTGCCGTCATCCACTAGAAAAACGGAAAGGGCAATTTGATCTAAATAATCTTGTTGGTACAGGGTGTCCAGGCACTTTATGGTCTTGTCCCTTCGGTTGTGGCAAGTCATCGTGACAGCCAGGGAGTGTTGTGCGCTTTGCATATCAATCGAACATCAGGGGTAAGAAGAGCGTATGATTACCCCGTTACCAGGAGCTAATTTGCTGGTAAACAGGGGTTTTGATTATGAGATTACTAATTGGGAGAAAGATTAACTTTCAGAAACTGTCAACTGATAACTGTTGAGCGAAGCGAAATCCCGCAAAGCGGGAAAGACTTCTTAAGCTACCACCCGTTCTCCGCCAACATACTTTTCATAATTCTTTTGAAAATCTTTATATACCTGCTCTATCCCTTCGCGAAGGCCAATTTGAGCAGTGAAACCAGCCTCGTTTAAGCGGCCTACATCCATGAGTTTACGAGGGGTACCATTGGGTTTATCGGTATTGAACACCAACTCTCCTTCGTAGCCAACCACTTCTTTGATGGTTTGAGCCAGCTCGCCAATGCTGATGTCATGACCAACACCGACATTTACAAACTCTCGCTCATCGTAATTTTTGAGGAGGTATACCAGTGCGGCAGCCAAATCATCCACGTGCATAAATTCACGTTTAGGTGTGCCATCTCCCCATATCTCCACTTGTGGGGCTTCGTTTACTTTGGCTTCGTGAAACTTACGGATCAACGCAGGTAGCACGTGTGAATTGTTCAGGTCATAATTGTCATTTGGACCATACAGGTTAGTGGGCATGGCAGAAATGAAATTGGAACCATACTGATCGCGGTAGGCCTCACACATCTTGATCCCGGTAATTTTTGCCACTGCGTACGGCTCATTGGTAGGTTCCAATGCACCCGTCAGCAAGTGCTCCTCCTTCATGGGCTGAGGGGCAAACTTAGGATAGATGCAGGAACTTCCCAGGAAGAGCATCTTCTTTACCTCATGCTCATGGGATTGATGAATCACATTGAGTTGAATGGCCAGGTTATCATGTAAAAATTCTGCGCGATAGGTGTTGTTTGCATGAATACCACCCACCTTGGCAGCAGCCATCACTACATAATCCGGCTTTTCTTCGTCAAAAAATCGCTTTACCGCTTCCTGATCACGTAGATCCAATTCACGCGAAGTGCGTGTCACAATATTTTCAAATCCTTCGGCTTTTAACCGACGAACAACGGCAGAGCCGACCATGCCTCGATGACCGGCTACATATATCTTAGCTGTTTTGAGCATACAATACTTTGCTTTGAGCTTCCTTAATATCGTGAGTCATCATGATTTCGATGAGTTCATCAATTTCTACTTTGGGTACCCATCCGAGCTTTTCCTTGGCCTTGGTCGGATCACCAATGAGGAGTTCTACCTCGGCAGGGCGGAAATACTTCGGGTCTACTTCTACGATCAAGCGGCCCGTCTCGCGGTCATAGCCTTTTTCGTCTACGCCCTCTCCTTTCCACACCAAGTCAAATCCTACATGCTTCGCTGCGCGGGTCACAAAATCACGGACGGTGTACATTTTACCGGTTGCTACCACAAAATCCTCGGCCTCTTCCTGCTGAAGCATCATCCACATCATCTCTACATACTCCTTGGCATAACCCCAGTCGCGCTGGGAGTCCATGTTGCCCAGCTTGAGCACTTCGCGCTGACCGGTGTAGATTTCTGCCATGTTGGTGGTGATCTTGCGGGTTACAAAAGTCTTGCCTCTACGCTCTGATTCGTGGTTAAACAGGATACCATTACAGGCATACAGGCCGTAGCTCTCGCGGAAGTTCTTCACAATCCAGAAGCCGTATAGCTTGGCTACCCCATAGGGTGAACGAGGATAGAAAGGCGTGGTCTCGGTCTGTGGAATCTCCTGTACTTTTCCATACAGCTCAGAAGTAGAAGCCTGGTAGAATTTCGCTTCAGGACACTGGTTGATCATCGCATCCAGGATACGAAGGGTTCCCACTGCATCCACCTGAGCAGTGTATTCCGGCACATCAAAGGATACCTTTACATGGCTCTGGGCACCGAGGTTATAGATCTCGTCAGGTTTGATGGTACCCAACAGCTTGTTCAGGTTGGCACTGTCAGAAAGGTCGCCATGGTGCAGATGAAGGTTGGAATTGTTCATCAAATGATCAATCCGCTGGGTATTGAACAAGCTCGCACGGCGAATGATGCCGTGTACCTCATAGCCTTTCTCGAGCAATAGTTCTGTCAAAAACGAGCCATCCTGCCCGGTAATTCCTGTGATGAATGCTTTTTTCATAATGTAATCCTGTCACTTTTCGTTTGCTTCCGGCACCTGTACAGTAGGGTTTTCCGGAAAAATTTAACCATAGATACTACATGCTTGACCAATAACTTAGCTGGTCAGATAACATTTTTTCTCGTTGCATCAGGTGTTGGGAAAATTACGAAGAGCTTAATTTTTGTGAAACAAATACTGTGCCCATATATCGTTTTGCAATTGCCAATATAAGCAATCCCACAAACCATGAATTGGTAACTAAATAACGTTTCCAAAGCCGTTTGGGGTTCTGGATGAGCCGGTGTAGCCATTCCAAAGACGCTTTTTGCATCCACTCAGGTGCGCGTTCCTCATCGCCGAGATAAGTCCGCAGTGCATTGCCAATTCCCAGCATACAAGTAGAAAGTTGCTCTTTATGGGCAGCCATCCACTTTTCCTGTTTGGGGCAGCCAAGTGCCACCATCAGGAAATCTGGACGTGCATCATTGATCTGGTTTATAAGTTCTTGTTGCTCCTCTTCGCTTAACTTTCTGAATGGAGGAGAAATAGCTCCTGCAATTTTTAGTTGAGGAAACTCAGCCGTTACTTTTTCACACAATCGGTCCAGGGTCTGCTGGGTGTCTCCGTAAAAGAAAACCGAGAGCCCTTCTTTTTCTGACCGGCTAAATGTCTCCGGAACGATGTCCATGCCCGCAAACCGATCTTGTTCCTGGCCATGAAGCAGGTTCACTGCTTTAGCCACCGGCATACCGTCAGGGACGGCCATATCGGCTTGATTTAATATAGTTCGAAACATGGGGTCTCGCTGGGCTTCGATTACCATGTGTACGTTTGAGAAACATACATAGGCGGCTTCAGGCTGCCGTGCCAGCGAAAATAACTGGTCTAGAAGTTGACCATAACTGCCAGTGGTGATGGCAGCAGAAAGGATGTTGACCTTATTCATTACCAGGGAGTGTTCAACAAAAATCATACAGGGAAAAAAGAAAAGGTCTGGAGAACCGAATACAGGGTGAGTGCTAAAAGCCACTTTTATTCGCCAACTCCAAACCTTTTTGTGCCGGAACCCAACGCTACTAAAAAGCGTTTTCTTCGCCTCGCACCATATTCCATACGGTGAAGAATATGATTTTTAGGTCGAGGTAAAAGCTCCAATTTTCAATATACCACGTATCGTGTTCTACCCGCTTTACCATCATGGAAGGATCTTCAGTATTGCCTCGGTATCCGTTAACCTGGGCATGACCGGTGATTCCAGGGGTGGTGAAATGACGGAAAAGGTATTTGTCAATTTTCTGGGAAAATTCCTCGTCGAGTTTAATGGGGTGAGGGCGTGGCCCTACAATGGACATATGTCCAAGGAATACATTAATGAATTGTGGGAATTCATCTAGGTTGGTCTTACGCAAAAACGCGCCAACTTTGGTGATCCTGTTATCATTCTTTGTTGCCTGGACAAAAGATGCGTTCTTGCTGAATGTCATCGTGCGGAATTTATAGCAGGTAAACTTGCGGTTTTTCCGTCCATGTCGAGTTTGGGCAAAAATTACCGGTCCAGGAGAATTCAGCTTAATGGCAATGCTAATGACCACGAAAAGGATCGGGAATATGGTTACCAAAACCAGAGAAGAGAATGCGATATCAAACGCACGCTTGATTACCCTGTTGAGGCGGAACCTTAATGGCTCAGTCCTAAATGTAAGAACGGGTACATGGCCGTAAAGGTCAACGTTAAGGTTGCGAGACTCCAATCCGTGGAAGTCAGTTGCAATTCGGAAATACAGAAAGTTGTTATCTGCAAAGTCCGAAAGCTCGTCTACCATGGCCATATCAGTAAATGGCAGTGCATAGTATATTTCGTGTATGCCTTCTTGTAGGATAAATTCTTGTACCTCCTTGAGCTTCTTGAAAATCGATTTGCGGTCCTCAGGATTTTGAGAATTAAGGCTACCGTCCAACATATCTGTGAAGTTGTAGACAGTTGCATTCTTTTCATTGAAATGCTTGTTCAATCCTTTGGCCGGAAGGCTGTCGCCTACAATGGCAACTTTGTATTTATTGTTGGGGCTTTCCCGGTACCGATACACCATGATCATGATGAAGCGGAATCCGATGATAAACGCCAGGGTGAATCCGTAACTGTAAAGCAAAAATGCTCTTGAGAAGTAGAATGCCTTAAAGGTTACAATGCATAGCATCATGATAAAGGCATGGGTAAGTAAGGTGTAAAACAGGTTGGCCAGAAGAGTTTTGAATTTGAAGATATTCTCTGCCTTGTAGATGTCGTTAAACAGAGAAGCTCCAATCCAGGCTAATCCGAAAATAATGAAGAATGAAACGTAGTAGTCTTCATAGTTTCCGTCACGACCAAATTTGAGGAAATAAGAGAGCTTACAGGCGAGGTCCACCAGAAAGTAGTCTACAATCAACGTAAAGAGTCGATAGAGGCTGTAACTGGAGGCATAATTAGGATGTAATTCTCGGCGCATTACTTAATGGAGTTGTACGTGTGCGAATGGTTTAAAGGCGAATGTAAAAAAGTGGCTGTTGGTAACTGCTGTTCATGTAAGAAGGGGGAATATTAGACGTTTTTTCGCAAACTCTTACATTTTTTTTCGTCGGCTTAAAGAGATATAAACAGTCATACCTTAAGCTGACATGACTGGATGAGCTAAAACCGTTCCAAAACGCAGAACTCCTTAAAAAAAGTTTCTCACGTTTCATGAAGTCAGAAAAATAACGAAAAGGGTCTTACATGGTAGCTTGAGGAATCCCATAGTTTTGGTACTGATATGTTAAAAGGGGCATTTAATTTGCAAGTGGAAATTATTGACATGAAGAATCAATTTCTTTCATACGCCAAACCTTAGGATGTTAAATATGAAGTATTTTTGGGGATGCCTCATCCTTGCCCTTAGCCTTTCAACAGGGTGTATAAGCAACAAACAAACGGTCATTCTGCAAGACAGGATTGAAGCAGGAGAGGTGGCCACCTCTGACAGCCTCGCAGCAGAATACTCTTACAGTAAGCCCGCCTATCACCTTCAGGCTAACGATGTGTTAGATGTTAAGGTAAAGAGTGTGGATGGTCGTAGTGCTGGCTTCCTGAACGTACAAGGAGGTGGAAACCTGCTCAATCAGTTGGGACTCTATATTAACGGGTATTCCATTGATGATTCTGGGTACATATACTTACCAGCTATTGGTAAACAAAAAGTTGGAGGTCTGACTGTCAATCAGGCACGGTCTTTGATTCAGGGAGAGGTAGATCAGTCGTTAAGAAACGCCACGGTATTTGTAACCCTTGTGAGCTTCAAAGTTTCCGTACTTGGTGAGGTAAAAAAACCTGGACAGTTTTTCATCTACCAAAACCAAGTTACGATCCTTGACGCATTAGCTCAGGCAGGTGACATCACTGAGTTTGGAAATCGAAGTGAGGTAACCCTGGTGAGGCAAATAGATGAAGGAAATCAGGCTGTTAAACTTGACTTAACAAGTCCCAAAGTAATCGCCTCTCGCTATTATTATTTGCAACCCAATGATGTGGTGTACGTTGAACCCCTAAAAACGAAAAATGCCCGCTCTAATTTGGTTCTTATGAACGTCTTTCGGGTCATTTTTGCTGCCGCGTCAACAGCCGCTGTTATCATAAGATTCTCCAACCGATAATATCTCCATACATCGCCTAAACCCTTTTAAAGCGTGAAAACACCAGATTTCGTCCCAGAAGGTCTAGACCTCAAAGGAATAATCAATAAGATTAAGAAAAAGTGGTATTACTTTGTGATAGCACTTTTTGTTGCGATGCCACTGGCCTATTTCAAGGTCAAAACCTCCCCTGCTATATATGCCGTAAAAGGCACCATTTTACTGGATGATAAATCTTCTGATGCCTTGAATTCGGAGAAATTCATGAAGGAGCTTAAGCTGCTGAATGACGGAACTGAGTTGGAAGATGAAATAGGCTTGCTTACTTCTTACAGCTTGATGAAACAGGCCGCACGTCAGTCAGGACTTGGGATTAATTATTTTCGGGAGGAAAAGTTAAAAAAGACCCAGGTATATGTCGATCATGCACCTTTTGAAGTAATCGTAGATTCCTCTAAGGCACAAATGATCAATACGCCTATCTACATTACCCTACTTCCGGGCAATCAATACCGCATACGCATTGAAGGAGAACAGGTAGGATTATATAACCTGCACAATGAAGTTTTCAACGAAATTATTCCGCAGGTAAATATCAATGAGACCTATAAAGTAACCAATAAACCTGAGGATGCACTCCCCTTCTACTTGATATTTAACCCCAGTCGGGAAATGCCCATAGGGGAGGAGGTGTATTATTTCGTGATAAAAAGTGTGAACGATGTAGCCACTAGCTTTCAGAAAAAGATTAAGGCATTTTCACTTAGCAATGATTCGCACATTGTGGAGTTGAGTTCGGAAGGACCCGTTTTTCAAATTGAGCAGGAATTCATTAACACGCTGATGGACGTATACCTGCAAAATGAACTGAATCAAAAACAGGAGTTGGGCCTCAAAACCATGCGGTTCATTGACCAGCAAATTTTTGCGGTTTCTGATTCCTTGAAAAAAGCCGAAGGCAACCTGGAGAGCTTCCGGGAAAGCAGCGAAATAGTAGATGTTGCCTCTGCCTCTGAAAGTTTATCTTCACAATTGGTAGATGTACGCCGTGAGCAGTCTCGCCTTCAGCGTCAGCTCAAGTACTATCAGTACATGCTTACTACACTGAAATCGAGTACCAATGCTTCAGAGGTAGTAGCCCCTTCGGCAATGGAAATTCGTGATCCATTGCTGAATAATCTGTTGGTGAAGCTAGCAGAGCAGCAACAACAACGAGTTGAATTGAGCTTCACAGCAACTGACAACAACCAACAACTTCAACAGCTGGATACCAAGATAGCCAATACCAAGGCTGCTCTGATTGAGAATGTTACCAACATGGTAAAAAGTACCCAGATCGCTTTGGGTGATGTGAACAGCCAACTGGGGCAGGTACGCGGTAACCTCGGACGTTTGCCTTCAAGTGAGCGTAAGCTTGTCCAGATTGAGCGACAGTTTAACCTGAGCGACCAGATTTATAATTACCTCCTGCAAAAACGGGCAGAAGCAGGAATTGCCCTCGCTGGCAATACCATCAATAAACGTGTGGTAGACGCTGCTCGTCTTCAGGGGCAAGTTGCTCCCAAGCCTGCCCTGATCTATGGGGGGGCATTCTTTGCCGCTTTATTCCTTCCTTTGATTTTCATCTTCGCTCGTGATATGGTAAATACCAAGATCGAAGGGGAAACAGACCTTTCTTCTACCACGCAAATCCCCATTATCGGATACGTGCTTCAGGGAGGTAAAAATGAAGGGCTTATTGGTACGCCAAATAGCAATCGGGCGTTGGCAGAATCTTTCCGGGCAATACGGGTAACCTTGCAATACCTCATCACCAAAAAGAAAGACCGGATGGTGATCGGGGTTACCTCCTCCCAGTCAGGAGAAGGGAAGACCTTCTGCGCTGCCAACCTCAGTGTGGTGTTGGCACAGTCTGGCAAAAAAACCCTGTTGGTTGATATTGACCTCCGAAAACCTAAGTATGTCCAGTATTACCAGGAAGGATCTAATAAAATGGGCCTTTCCACTTACCTGACGGGCTTACACAATGAATTTGAAATTGTCCAGGCAACGCACGTAGATAACCTCCACATTGTGCCATCGGGTCCTGTGGCCGCAAATCCTATTGACCTGATTACCTCTAATCGTATGGACCAATTCTTCGATCAGATGAAGGAGCGTTATGAATATATCATTGTTGATTCACCTCCACTTGGGTTGGTCTCTGATTATCTGGTGCTAAAGGAGTTTACTGATTACAACATTTATGTGGTGCGCCATGGAAAAACCAGCACAGATGCGCTCAATCAGATCAATGATCTTTACAACAGTGGAAAGATTCAGGATTTGGGCATCTTGATCAATGGGGTTAAGTCCATATCCGCATATGGATATAACGATGGTTCTTACGGGTACTACCTGGGAGCAGGAGATGCGCAGCCAAAAAGAAAATAAGGAGAAAAGGCCTCTCAGGCCTTCAAGAAGAATATCTGGGGCGTTTCAGGAAACTGAAAGGCCCTTTTTCTTTTCCAGAGATGATTAGGATGGCTGCCGGATCAAAAATAGCCCATGGTCCAGGCTTATTTCGATTTCTACCCAATGAGAGAAAGATTTCCCCTTATGGATAGCAGGGAAAAACGACATTCTGGTGAGCAGTTGCTGATTGAGACGAGCAAAAAGGTCATCATTGGCCCAGGTTAGCTGGCAGTCCTGAAAACGACCATTTTCATCCACCAGTACCAGAAAATTAGCCGAAAGTTCACATGACAAATGGTCTAAAAAATTACCGGGATATTGGATATCCAGCAGCAATTCTTCTTTGTTCAACAGTACCGGGAACAGGTCAGCCGGTATCACTGGACAGGTGCAAACTAACGGAGGGGGGACAATGCGGTCAAGGAGACCATTTTTTAAAGTTGAAATTGTTGAAGGGAGTTTCATAGCTGTGTTCGTTCAGGTCAATCATACGGCATGCTGGCTAGCGATCAAAATCGTGATAAGGTAGACGCTGTAAGAATGGGGAACGAATAAAACCGATTTCGGTTATGGATCAGGCTAGTTCAATTCTGTATTTTCTATCCGATCCATCAAAATTTTTCTGATTAGTTGGTAACTTTAAGTAACATATTTGTTTCTTGCCAGTACAAATAACGGATGGAATGGCCTTTCATATACAATTATTATCATAAGAAAAAGGGTCCGACCATCATTCCCCGCCCCTAAATTAAACGCTGATTACCCCTCTGCTCTCCCACGAGAAAGGTCGTAATCTTTTCACTATCAATTTATTTACTGATTTTTATGGCTAGAAAGCACAAAAGAAAAAAAAGAAAGACCCAAGGCAGATCAAATCTGGAAAAATTCATAGAAGAGCAAGTCCTCAACTTTTTCAAACGCAACAAAGAACAAGCATTTACGCCCAAACACATCGCTTCAGCAACCGGACTATACGACCAGGTTCCTAACAATAAAATCCGCTCGGTAATGGATCGGATGGCAGAACGAGGCAAACTCGAATACCTGGACCGTGGCAAGTATCGTTTAGGTTCTTCCGGACAAATTTTGGTAGGTAAAATCCAGCTTACCCGATCGGGAGCAGGATTTTTATTGGTCGACGACGATGAAGATATATTCATCAGCCCGGACAGGCTGGGGAAAACCCTGGATGGCGACACGGTAAAGGTTCGGGTGTTGTCTACCCGTCGTAAAAAAAGTGGTCGAGCCTCCGGTGAAGTCTTGGAGGTCTTGGAGCGAAACCGCATTCACTTTGTGGGAACCATCCAATCAGAACAGCATATTCACTTCCTGGTTTCTGATGATAACCGGATGCGGATGGATTTTTACATTTCCAATCGCAACCTCAATGGAGCCAAGTCTGGAGACAAAGTAGTTGCAGAATTGCTGAACTGGGAACGGCGTTCCCCAGAGGTGGGCGTGAAAAAGATCATTGGCAGAGCGGGTGAGCAC
>JBCDIQ010000098.1:0-15924 GCA_039024295.1 Bacteroidota bacterium
CGTAATCCTGCTAATTGGATTACTGGCCGCATAAAAAACCCGAGACAACTTCCGTTTAATTTTCGATTAGACGTGAACAGTTGATGTCTCCGATTCTGCTTTATGTGAAAATTATGGGCTGTCATAAACGGGCAGCTTTTTTAATAGGCCAAATCGGCATAAGAAACGATCCACATATTCAGGGAGTGACTACTTTATTAAATGATTAAATCTTGCCGGATAATCTGTGGTCAGGTTGCGGTCCTGCCATATCTAAAGCATATTTACAGGATAATTATTCAGCCCGGTTTATGATTAGACTTCTACTAGCCTTTCTACTTACCAGTTGTTGGCTATCTCCTGTTTATCTGTTCGCACAATCCACCTCCACCCTCACAGGAAAAGTTACGGATGCTGCGAATGGAACCCCCCTGGCAGGGGCCACCGTTTTTGTAATTGGAACCTATAAAGGTGCCTACACCAAGGACGATGGCTCTTATGTGATTAAAGACCTGAAGCCAGGAGACTATTCGATCAGGTTTACCTATGTGGGGTATGCGGAAAAAGTATACAATGGGATTTCTCTTTCGGCTGGCCGGACCCGAAAGCTGGATGCGGACATGAAGGAGGTAGGAACCACCCTGGGCGAAGTAGAAATTGTTGGAGAACGAACCCTGATCGACCTGGAATCTGGCAAGTCTGAAGTGAATGTATCTGGAGATGACATCATCCAGATGAGTGTGAAGAATGTCCAGGAAGTAGTGGCCATGCAGGTCGGGGTAAGTGAAAACCCGGACGGCATCCAGATTCGTGGAGGCCGCGTGTATGAAACCGAGTACCTCGTAGACGGCGTAAGTGCCCAGGACCCGCTTGCAGGAACGGGATTTGGGGTGGATGTGAATGCTCAAGCAGTTCAAAATGTTCAGGTAATCACAGGGGGCAGCGGTGCTGAATACGGTGGAGGTACTTCCGGGGTAATTGCTACCACCATCCGAGAAGGACAGGATCAATACCATCTTTCTGCGAATTATACCCGGGATAACCTGGGATACAATGTCAATGAGGGTGCTAGCTGGAATACAGACGAGGCAGACATTTCCTTTAGTGGCCCCGTCCCTGGAATGAAGGATAAGTTGACCTTTTTCCTTTCGGGAAGTGCGTTCATGTCCGATAATTTCTTCCGTGCACAAGCAGACCAGCTACACAGCTCCCTGTTCACCAATGACAGCATCTGGGCCCCTCGCCAGGACAACCGCTGGGCACATACCGTTAAACTGGCTTACCGGATTCGTCCGGGGTTAAAGCTTACGCTTACCAACCAGCATAGCCTTAACATTAACCAAAGCACCCGAAGCCTACAGATCATCGGGAACGACGCAGTGGTACAGCCAGGGTTCCAATACGGGTTTAGCCTGGACTTGGACAATGCCAATACCTATACACACCATTCTAACCTCACCGCACTTAATGTAAAAGGGATACTTGGAGATTTTTGGAGCGTGAGCGTGACAGCGGGTCGATTGTTCACCAATTTGCGGGCAGACGCCAACGGTCGTCCATTTCGTACCGAAACAGTAGACCGGTTGTTTGACCCACAATCCATCGTAACTGGGCAGATTGATGTGTTTAACCCTACCGAAGACAGTGTAACTTACGTGTTCCCTGGCCCAGGTCTGGTTAACAACGGAGGAATTGCAACCCTTTGGCACGACCACTACGCGGAGGAGTATACCCTCAAAACCAAGTTTACCTATAAATCGCCCAACAAAATCCACTACATCGGAATTGGGTTTGAACACAAGGAACAGGAGTACCAATGGATTGATGTAACCCGCCCATGGGTGGGAGCCCCAATTCAGATCAACGACAGCCTGACCACGCCGTCCACCAGCTTGGGAAGAAGCAGCGACTTCTGGAAAGTGCGCCCAGCAACTGGCGGTATATTTTTTCAGGATGAAATCCGCTACAAAGGCATTATCGCTGTACTGGGTCTGCGCTTCAACTACTGGGCACCTGGAGCTTTTGCAGATGATGCTGTAGCAAATGAAGTGGCTCCGGTGGTTGATGCTGTACGAGCGGATTACTTGGAGCAAACCACCGCAATTTTGGGACGAAGGTGGAAGGCCCGTTTGTTGCCTCGGCTGAATGTCTCCTTTCCGGTTACAGAAAATAATGTGCTGTACTTCAACTACAGCCACTCCATGCGCCTGCCCCACCCACGCTTTGTGTACGCAGGGCTGGACCCGGTGTACCAAGACCGATCTTTCCTTTCAAACCTGGGGAACCCCAATATCAACCCAGAGGTCAGTGTGGCGTATGAAGTTGGGCTCAAATCTCAGTTGACAAAGGACATGGCCCTCACGGCCACTGCCTTTTACAAAGACAATTTTGACTACATCGTGAGCCGCAGAATCCAGATCAAGGACCCTACCGGCCGATTTGTTGAGAAGACCTTTTTCATCAACCAGGACTATGCCCGAATCCGAGGCATTGAGCTGGCCCTTACCCGACGGATCGGGAAAGTATTTACAGGAACCATTTCCGGTGCCTACCAGATTGCCACAGGCAAGTCCAATACTGCAGCAGAATCTGCCCTTCAGATCCGCCAGCAAGGATTTGTGAATGCTTCTGCAGAACAATTCCTTGCCTGGTACCGGCCATTTGATTGCAAACTCCTGCTGATTTTTACCCCGGATTCCACCACGTATCTATTTAATAAAATACCCCTCGAAGGATTTCGCGTCACCCTTTCTTCCACTTACAAATCCGGCCTGAGGTATACGCCTTATCGCCAGATCGGTACTTTTGAAGAAACAGGCCGTGACCGATACGAGCTTATTGAAGATCGCCCGTTCGATGAAGTCGGAGAATTCTGGTTTTGGACGGACCTGATGATCAGCAGGGATTTCTTCTTTGGGTTCAAGGACAATGTTCGCATGTCGTTTACCCTGGAAATCAAAAACCTGACAAACTACAGGTCAGCGGCAATTGTAAATGGCGTTACCGGGCGTGGCTACCGATTTGGAGATCCGCTCCCGGAAAGCTTCAGGGATCCAGCATTTCCTGACCCGCAGGACCGTGGCACACCGCCGTTTAACCCAGCGAGGTTCACGACGCCACGACAAGTGCTATTTGGGGTCCAGTTTGGGTTTTAATCCCGTTAATCCATTTACTCCCGTCTCATAGTCGCTATTCCTGTGCTACATGCAAGGACTAAGGTTGTCCAACGTCCCCACAAGACTATGGAGAGACAGTATGTGTTTCTAGTAGATTTACAAGCCTTTTGAAACCGCACAGGAGCAGCCTCAACGGTAAACAGGGGTCCTTTGCCTAAAGATCCTTTCTGGTAATACCTGTACCATCAACTTCGCCTTTCCCTTCCCTCAATTATCCCTACCTTGCAGGTCCATGACTGCTTTGTTTGATCGGCTTCTTTCTGTTAAGCTGCACATTGACGCTCCACGCCTGTTGCTCCTGCTTTCGTTTATGGTGTTAAGCCAACACTTGGCCTGTACTACGCTACCAAATCCTGCCATGCAACAAGAATTTTTGCTTCACCAAAATTGGGAACTGTATATTCCCTCGGATTCTACCTGGATTCCCGCCAAGGTTCCGGGCACTGTTCATGGTGACCTCCTCGCGGCTGGTATAATTGAAGATCCCTACATCGGGGATAATGAACAAAAATACCAGTGGATAGAGGAACAGGATTGGACCTATCGGTGTACCTTCACCGTTCCAGATGGCTTTTCTGAAAGTACCCGGAAACAGTTGATGTTTGAGGGCCTAGATACTTATGCAGAGGTATACCTGGATGATTCCCTCATGTTAAAAGCGGACAATATGTACCGGTCCTGGCAGGTACAGCTTGATGAGCTTCAACCAGGAAATACGCACCAACTTCGGGTTACCTTTCTTTCGCCTGTTCGAATCGGGAAAGAAAAAATGGCGCAACTGAATTACTTCATTCCTGCCCAAAATGAACAGGCTCCGACAGATGCCCGGACCAGTGTGCATACCCGCAAAGCCCCTTATCACTACGGCTGGGACTGGGGCCCGCGGTTGGTTACCTCAGGCATATGGCAATCGGTGAAACTTGTTGAATGGGAAAAAGCGCGCATCCCCGATGTTCATTTTAAGCTACAAGACCTGTCTGATTCTGTTGCTGTATATGAAGTAGAGATTGAAGCAGAAGCAGAAAAAACGGGGCCTTCTACTTTCTGGATTGCCTTAAATGGAAAACTACTGACTGAATGGAAGGATACCCTTCAGCAAGGGGTCCATGTCTATACACATGACCTACAAATTTCAACTCCGCGGCTGTGGTGGCCTATAGGGTTAGGTGAGGCATACCAATACCGAACCACGGTGGAGGTATGGCAAGAAGGATCATTTGCAGCCAGACATGAGGGAAAACTGGGAGTAGCCAAAATAGAAATGGTGCAGCCCCAAGATGAAGATGGCAAAGGTGCTGGCTTTTTCATTCAAGTAAATGGCAAACCCGTTTTTGCCAAGGGCGCCAACTACATTCCTGCTGATGTGTTGATCCCCCGAGCAGATGTTGATCAGGTAATTGAGGATGCTTTGGCGGCCCACATGAACACCCTTCGGGTATGGGGAGGTGCGGTGTATGAACGCGAAAAATTCTACGAACGGTGCGCAGAAGAAGGTATCCTGGTATGGCAAGACTTCATGTTTGCCTGTGCCATGTACCCGGGAGATGAAGGTTTCTTGAACAACATTGAGCAGGAAGCCATTGAGCAAGTAAAACGACTCCGAAAGTACCCCAACCTGGTGATTTGGGCAGGCAATAATGAAATATGGGGTGCTTTCCAAAACTGGGGTTGGAAGCAGAAATTTGGGTATAATCAGCAGCAGGCTGATACCATGTGGCAGCATTACCAAGCAATATTTTATGACCTCCTCCCTCAGGTAGTCAGCACGTACGATTCCTCCAAACTGTATTGGCCATGTAGCCCCGCTGCTGCTCCGGATAGAGAGAGCTCTCCCCTATCGGGCGACCAGCACTTTTGGGACGTTTGGTTTGGCGAAAAACCTTTCACAGCCTACGAAGAAGAACCCGGCCGCTTCATCAGTGAGTATGGGTTTCAAGGTTACCCGGATCTAGCCACCCTGCAAGCTGTTGCAGACAGCCAGCCCCTACACTGGGACAGCGTTTTTCTCAGAAGCAGACAGCGCAGTCCCATGAATTGGATACGCCAAGGCTTCAACGGGAATGACATGATCCAGCGGTACCTCGAAAAAGAATTTCCCATTCCCGATTCCTTCCCAAACTACGTTTACCTCAGCCAGCTTTTGCAAGCTCAAGCGCTAGAGCATGCCATTGAAGCGCACCGGGCCAATCGTCCCTATACCATGGGTTCCCTGTATTGGCAATTGGATGATTGCTGGCCCACGGTATCTTGGGCGTCCGTGGATTATTATGGCAGATGGAAGGCTGCTCACTACCAGGCAAGGCGGTCCTTTGCTCCGCTCATGGTTACCGCCCAGGAAAAAGGAGACAGCCTGTTAATATTTGGTGTATCGGATTACCTGGAGCGCACACCCGTCAAGTTGGAATTACAGCTCTTTGACCTGGAGGAGAACAAGGTGGTCTGGAGATACGTCCAGGAAGATTCCCTGGAAGGCCAATCAGCCAAAAAGCTGGTGGGCTTTCGCACCAGGAAATTGATCAAGAAGCGAAACCGAACGCATCAGGTGCTCCGAATTATCCTAACGCTGCCTACCAGCATTTCAGCGGAAAAGGTGTTTTGGTTTGTCCCACGTAAAGAGGTAACGCTTCCGAAAGCCAAGCTTTCCTATTCAATTGAGCCGGTGAATGGTGGGTGTCACCTTTGGCTAAGCAGTGATACCGCAGCATTTAGCGTAAAGGTTGCCCTCCCAGATGAATGGAAGATTTCAGACAATTACGTGAATGTATTTCCGGGCACTCCCAGGCGCTTGGCCATTACAGGACCAGGACTTACCCCAGCAAGGCTTAGGAGTACTGTTAGGCTAGTCCACCTTTCGGAAGTTATCTCTCAAGAAGAGCTTTGACGGATTGGTCAGGGACTCCCGCTGGTAACGAGAAGGAGAAATGCCCACCCATTTTTTAAATACCCGATCAAAGTAGGATAAACTGTTAAACCCACAGGCATAACATACATCTGTGGCGGAATAACTCGCGTTGATGAGGAGTTGCTTTGCTCGTTCAACCCGTTCTCGATTGATAAAATCAACAGGAGAAAGCCCAAGTTCCTGTTTGAAGGCACGGTAAAATTGAGCCCTGGAAAGGCAGGCTTTATTGGCCAATACCTTGACGTCAATGGATTCCGTCAAGTGCTCGTGGATGTATTTCACCACATAGGCGAGGCGGTGGGAAGTAGCGTGTTGTTCGCAGTTCTGAACGAGAAGCTTGCGGGCCTGTGTCTGCATAATTCGAAGCAGTAATTCTTGTAAAGCATTAAGGGCAAAGTAGTCTTTGGCCAGATGGTTCTCTTGAAAAATCTGTATGATTCGGCTCAAAGTGCTGCTTACCCCTTGGGATTGCGAGAAATGAAAATTATGATCTTGGAACTCCCATTGGTCACCATCTTCCACTTTTGGGACAAAATGGTTCAGGTGATCCGTAGTTTGCCGGATGAATTCAGAGGAGATTGTCAATGCCAGACACTGGGTTGGAGCTTGAACGGTTGCCTCAGGAAAATCAATGTGCATAGGGGTACCTGCTGCCATGATAAGAGACTGACCAGGAAGGAATTCGAACGACTCTTCTCCCGGCAGGTGCATCACTTTTTTACCGCTAATCATGCTGGTGATAACCGTGTTCCCAAATTGAAGCGCAAACCGCTCAGCAACCAGGCTTGTATGATACAGGTTTAATTCGGCCTGTTGTAGGGTCCAGGCGCGTCTATGCTCTACGATGGGGTTGCTTAGGTGACTTGGCATAGAATTCTACGTGCTAGTGAATAAATATAGGATAATTAACATTGGATTGCAATGAGAAGATGGTACAATCAAATGAGAAGATTGTGCAAACATCTTGTTTAAAATATAGATACATTTACATATACAAATTATAACCATAACTAAAACTTAGTTCCATGGCAGTAACAACATCCCCTAGCGACACAATGGTCGCTCGCCCAAGTTTTAAAGAAAAATACGACAACTACATCGGTGGCAAATGGGTAGCCCCAAAAAATGGACAATATTTTGACGTTATCTCACCTGTTGACGGCAAAGTATTCACCAAGGTAGCCCGTTCCGATGCACAAGACATCAACTTGGCACTTGATGCCGCACATGAAGCCTTTGCCCGTTGGTCAAAGACCTCTGTAACTGAGCGTAGCAACACACTTCTTAGAATTGCCGATCGTATCGAGGAAAACCTTCAGTACCTCGCAGCGGTAGAAACCATTGACAATGGTAAGGCTGTACGTGAGACCATCAATGCTGACCTGGCACTGGTAGTGGACCACTTCCGTTATTTTGGTGGATTGATCCGTGGAGAGGAAAGCGGCGTAGCTGAATTGGATGAGCATACCGTTTCCTTAAACCTCCATGAGCCCATCGGAGTAGTAGGCCAGATCATCCCTTGGAACTTCCCTATGCTGATGGCTACCTGGAAAATGGCTCCAGCTTTGGCTACAGGTTGCTGTGTGGTAATGAAGCCTGCTGAGCAGACGCCTGCCAGTATCATGGTATTGATGGAGACCATTGGTGACCTGATTCCTCCTGGCGTATTGAACGTTGTAAACGGATTCGGACCTGAAGCAGGTAAGCCACTTGCACAGTCTGAGCGCGTAAACAAAGTAGCTTTCACTGGCGAAACCACTACAGGTCGTTTGATCATGCAGTATGCTTCTCAAAACCTGGTACCTGTAACCATGGAATTGGGCGGTAAGTCTCCGAACGTATTCTTCAAGTCTATCATGTATGAAGATGATGCGTTCTTGGATAAATGTGTGGAAGGTGCCGTCATGTTTGCCCTGAACCAGGGTGAAGTATGTACCTGTCCTTCTCGTATCCTGGTACAGGAAGATATTTTTGAGCCATTTATGGAACGTGTAATTGCGCGTACTGAGGCCATCGTACAAGGGCACCCACTTGACACCACCACTATGATGGGCGCTCAGGCTTCTAAGGATCAGTTTGAGAAGATCTTGTCTTACATCGACATTGGCCGTCAGGAAGGTGCCGAAGTATTAACGGGTGGTGAAGCTGCTAAGTTGAACAGCGGCCTGGAAAATGGATACTACATCAAGCCTACCATCCTGAAGGGCAACAACAAGATGCGCGTATTCCAGGAAGAAATCTTTGGTCCGGTTACTTCTGTAACCACTTTCAAAACTGTGGAAGAAGCCATCGAGCTTTCCAATGAAACGCTATACGGACTAGGTGCTGGTGTATGGACCCGCGATGCCCACGAACTGTATCAGGTGCCACGTGCCATCCAGGCGGGTCGTGTTTGGGTAAACTGCTACCATGCATATCCAGCACACGCACCATTTGGTGGATACAAGAAGTCTGGTTTCGGTCGTGAGACGCACAAGATGATGCTGAACCACTATCGCCAGAACAAGAACATGCTCATTTCTTATGGAAAAGATAAGCTTGGTTTCTTCTAGGCCGTAAGTTTGAATAGTTGAATACTGCCTCCGGAGGTCTACTTCGGAGGCTTTTTAGTCTGAGCCACTGTCAAACCTAATCCATAATTATTGGTTATATTTATCCTATAGCGTTCTGTTGACAGTTCTCATGCTTGAAGAAAGCAATTTCTAATAGATTGAAAACCGTAAACGGATAACAGACTCCTAATACCTAATAGCTCATACCTAAGACCTCTCTCACTTATAACCTAAAAAAATATGCCCATCCAACGCGTTGCAATTACAGAAGCTGCCAAAGAATTATTAGACAAAATCCGTCAGCAGCATGGCAAACTCATGTTCCATCAAAGCGGAGGTTGCTGTGACGGTTCTGCCCCTATGTGCTTTGCTGATGGGGATTTCATCGTGGGCCCTAGCGACATTAAACTGGGCACGGTAGATGGTTGCGACTTTTTTATGGCATCTGATCAGTTTCATTATTGGCAGTACACCCACCTGACCATCGACATCGTAGAAGGACGAGGTGCCAGCTTTTCCCTCGAAATTCCATATGGATATCGTTTTATCATCCGTTCCCGCGTTTTTACTGAAGAAGAGCTTCAAAACCTGGAAGAAGCGGTACCTGCGGCATAAACATCCTAGCTTACGCCGTTGATTGATATTCCAATTCAGGGATAAATCATACGTGAATGTCCATCTTCAATTGTATCTTTGAAGCATGCGAGTACGAACATTTATTTGCACCCTTTTTCTTACTGTGATTGTCTCTTTAGCTAGGGGGCAAGCTCCGTTTAACGGGGGCAGTGGCGATGGGTACGACATGGCCGAAGTAATGGGAACCACCCTTTCTACTACCACCCCCACTCAATCGGTTTGGAAGGTCTATCCCACCACCTTGCAAGCAGGGGAGTTACTTCATGTGGAAGGAGGCACAAAAAACGGCTTGGCTTCACTGATTGATCCATCAGGTAAAGTTGTGTGGGAAACAGAAACTTCTTCTGGCCCAACCACCTTATCCCTCCCAGAAGTCGCAACGGGTAATTATATCCTCCTGATCAAGGAAGATAACCAGTCCTTCACCCAAAAAATTCAGGTCAGATGAGGAACTTTTATGGGATATTCTATCTGCTCCTGATAGGCATACTGGCGTTTTCAGGCTGTGACAGCGATGATGAAGTGGTACCCCAAGCGGCGACTCTTTCCTCTAAAGGCGTTTTCATCCTCCACGAGGGGAATTTCCTTTCGGGAAATGCTTCCATTGATTTCTTTTCCCCGGCGGATAGTTCCCTGGAAGCAGACTTGTTTAAAAGAGCCAACAACCAATTATTAGGTGATGTGCTCCAATCCATGACCTTGCATGGAGCGTTTGCCTATTTGGTGGTTAACAATTCTGGTGTAATTGAGGTCGTCGACACTGCAAGCTTTACCAGTTCAGCGACCATCACCGGACTACAGTCTCCCAGGTATATGGTCCCTGTTTCAGATTCAAAAGCCTACGTGAGTGACCTATTCGCCAATCAGGTTCACATTGTTGACCTCCTGACCAACCAAAAAACAGGGAGTATTCCCCTGCCAGGCTGGACGGAAAAAATGGCTTTGCATCAGAATGAAGTATGGGTCACCAATTCCAGGAAACCTTTTGTATATGTCATCGATCCTGCCACAGATCAGTTAGCCGACAGTGTCGCCATTGATTCTTCCGCTAACAGCTTACAGGTTGACAACACCGGGAACCTGTGGGTACTTTGTGCAGGAGAAGCTGCCCGTAACCAAAATGCTCGCCTGTTTCAAATCGATCCTGCACAGCGACAAGTAGTCCAGGCCCTCACGCCTTCCTCAACAGGATTTGGCGCAGGGGAACTTCAGTTGACCGCCGGCGGCGACAAGCTCTGTTTTCTCATGAATGGTGTTTGGGAATACGACCTTGCCCAAAGCTTCTTTTCAAACGGTCCCGTCATTCCCGAAAATGGGAAGAATTTTTACGGCCTGGGGGTTGATCCGGTGACAGACGAGCGTTATGTAGCCGATGCCCTGGACTTTGTTCAAAGAGGGCGCATTGAAGTGTACCAAGCTGACGGTACCCTGGTACGGGATTTTTTGTCGGGTGGAATTATTCCGGGAGAATTTGTGTTCAGATAGGGTCTTTATCCCAACATGAATCTTATCCTTGCAGGTACTTAGAGGGCCTCGCCGGAGCTTTTGTCTAATCGAAAACCTGTTCTACAGTCAAGCAAGGCAAATTTTTTAAACTAGGAGGAGCAAAGAATTTTGTACTGCCGCTATCTAAACGGCGTATATCCGCTCCGGTCAGAGACCGGAGGTACACTTTATGAACATGGGAGTCAAATAGCCTTTCATTCTCTGAATTCCGTCAGGGTCAAAATCAAATATCCTGACTTGGAGAACGATACAGCTACAAAAGGTTCGGACCTACAACGCACAGTTCCCTGTCGGGGACCTATCATCTAAATGCCTATTTCTACACACCCCTGGAAGGGGTGACACCTTGGTAGAGATAATTCCCCCTGGGAAACAAGCTTCGTCGAAGCGATACCTCAAGCAGCTGTTCATGCTAGCCTTTGGGGGAGACATAAATCTCAATTGAGTGTTAGTTCGCCTCTGGCTCCACTGATAGCAACTGCCTGGGATGATATATCCGGATTTGTAGGCGATTTCGGTACAGTCCCACTCGACCTTTTATGCAAATTCGCTTGCCCAGCAATGCCTTTTCGGGCGCATAAGGGAAGTTTGCCCGGCTATCCTGATAAATCACGACCGTTAGGGGAGAATTGGGAAAGGCTTTTTCCAGGTTGAGGAAGGTTGGTGTATTGCTGCTGGAGGGATTGTAGTAGGTATCTGCTACCGTTCCACACACAATGCACATTTCCCCAATATGCTGCCCTGCTTCGTCTGGTCGAATCCGTGCAATGGTGCTGGCACCAGGCTCAAACCAAGGCTTAGAATTCAGGCCAGACTCAAGCTTGTCTTCCAAAGAATCGGGCAATTGGGAAAAGAAATCAATCCCTGTGGAGGTTTCTAGCTCGTCTACTGTAACCGCAAAACTGGGCAACTGGGCCTTACTTGGTAGATGGGGTAAGAGAAAGGCAATCATCTCAGGATGTACAGGATCTGGATCGTAAACGATTTTGTAAAAATAGGCCGGCACCCACACCTCATTCTCTCCGATTTTACCGTGATTAGGCCGAAAAATGGGACCTGCAATGACCATGACCTGCCCGCGTTGTTGGACCCATCGCCTTACCTGCTCCTCTAACCGAAGCCAAACGCCCCCGTTGAAATCATTCCGCTGAGGGCTCATATTTGACAGGAAGAAGGTTTCGCTCATGGCTCGTGCATCAAACTTCATGTCCCCGGCTGGCACCAAATGCCCCCGGTCATAGCCTGAACGTCTGTAATCTGTTAACTCGGCTGATCCGGTGCGGATCGAAGGATCTGAACGGTAGTTATTGGTCCGCTTCACAGTACCGGTGGTCTGAGCAGCAGATAAATCATAAGCTACCCACGCGGGCTGCTCGTGCTTTTCGGAATACGAAAGGGTGTAAAAGCTTTTCTTGACCACTTGTCCGCCTTTATAGGCGGGGAGATATGAACGGTGCTGAGCAGAAAGGAGGGATGAGAGGAGGATGAGAACACTGAAAAGGAAAATACGCATGTAGCAGGAATTCAAACTATCGGAGGGAGATCAAACAAAAGGGTCGATTTTGTTAACCTTTACCACACAAAGTTAACAATTGTTTCCATCTTCCGTTCATTATGTGGGCACTAGCTACCTGCTGTTATTCATCCCTCTCCTCATGAAAAACACCCATTACGCAAGTATAGGAACCCTGCTCATACTGGTGCTCCTGGCCAGCACTACCCTACTGGGTGGGAAACATGAAAGCCTCGCTAAATCCCAGGCAGAAATAAAAGGCGTGAGCTTTGTGGGCCCCCCCAGAAAGCTGGAGGAGAATCCTTTTGGGCGTGTGCAGCAGGTCAATGCCAGTTGGGTAGCGGTGACCCCGTATGGATATTCTCGCGGGAGTGCTGGAGACCTGATCTACCAAACCCGGTGGCAATGGTGGGGCGAAGGCCCAGAAGGGGTGAAAAACCTCATCCAATTTGCCCAGGAAAAGAACCTCAAGGTCATGCTGAAACCCCATGTATGGGTCATCGGCCAGGGCTGGACCGGCGAATATGCTTGCGAAACCGAAAGCTGCTGGCAGGAGTGGGAAAAAAACTACACCGAATATGCCGTGGTATATGCACGTATGGCCCAGGAAATGAACGTAGACCTGTTTTGCATTGCTACCGAGTACCGAATGGTGGTGCGATACCGTCCCTTGTTTTGGCCAAGACTGATAAAAGCCATCAAACAGGTGTACACAGGTCCGCTCACCTATGCCGCCAACTGGGACAATTACCAACGGGTGGAGTTCTGGGACCAGCTCGACTACATTGGCATTGATGCCTATTTCCCGTTGGTAGACAAGCAAATGCCCACCACAGCCGAGATCCAAAATGGATGGAAACCCTGGGGCGATAAGCTCGAAGCATTTTCCCAAAAATGGAACAAGCCCATTCTGTTTACCGAATACGGCTATTGCAGCCGTGATTATGCAGCGAAAGATCCCTGGGCCGAACACAATGACATGGAGGTGAACCTCGAACTGCAAAAACGTACCTACGAAGCCATGTTCAACGCCTTATGGGACCAGCCCTGGTTTGCAGGAGGCTTTGCCTGGAAGTGGTATGACAATGATACCAAGGCTGGTGGCCCTTCTCATAAGGGTTTCACGCCTCAGAACAAGCCCGCGCTGGAGGTGATGAAGGAGCGGTATGGGGAGTAGTAAAGATTATGTTTGAGGTATTGTGGGTTAGGTGGTAGGGTTTTCTAATTTATAACAACCTGCTATTACTAGAATCCTGAATAAGCGGAGTTGTGGAGATAACATTTCGTACCAACAGTATGGAATGTAGTTTTGAAGGGGGATTTCTGGTGCAGTAGAACTAAATGATACCTTGAAGAATGAAGCCGAATTCGAAAAGAACGATATTTGAATACTTACACGGTTTGGGGGTCACCTTTGGCTACGGGAAATACTAATCCTTCATTGTGCTAATATGTTTTTTGCTGGCGAGTTCGAGAACTTCAGGGTTAGTCCCCAACACCATTTCACTCCAGTACGAAGGCACTACCGGAAATGCCTATCATTCCATAAATATCTACAATATTGAGGCAGATAATCTATCAATTAACAATTTGATAGGCTATCCTAAAAAATGCTCTGGTGATAAAAAAGTAGATCATTGGGTTTCATTCTCTAGACCAAATTCGGGTAAGAAGGACAGAGAGTTTTTTCTAAATCTTGCTTTGGATAGCTCTGCTATAAATTATAAAGATGAGAAAATTAAGGCTATTCAAAATATCCTGAGAGAAAATGTAGACCAACTTTTATTTGCTGGATGCTACGACTTTTTGTTAAATCCCTCCGGTAAACCTGTTAAGGATCACACCAAATTTTATTTTCTAGTTCCTGAGAAGAAAAAGCTATATGAGTTTGAATCCCACTAGAAAATGGCTGCTTTTTGGCTTGCGTACCTTCGACTTTTTTACTGAATTTTCATTGATAAAGTAGGTGATAAAAAAATAAAGGGTAGAGTGAAAAAATCCAACAACCCACCTGTAACCAACCTGCCAAATTGCATTACCTAGTAAAGCAGTTATCACATGATCAGACACCTCTATTCTTTACTTCTTCTACTTCCCGTTTTATCAACTGGAATATTGCATGGCCAATATACAGCCAGAATATCCACTTGTTACTGTTTTTTTCCTTCAACCAAGTGGGGGATAACTGACTATTATTACTACTCTGAGAAGTTCCTTGATAACCCATCTGAAATTACGGCACTAAGTATTTCTTTTAGGTCATGCCCTCGCGATTGGAGTAGATTGGAAAATCTGAAGCATTTAGAATTAAATGATTGGGAAGAAATTCGAGATAGCGTTGATTTCTATGCCCTTCCCAAGCTGGTCTCTTTGGACATTTCAGGTACGGACAGTCAATGTCTACCTCCAAGTCTAGGAGCATTACCCAATCTTCAGGCGCTGTCAATTTCCAATAGATCAATGGTTTACCTGCCAGCTGAGTTGGGTAAATTGATGGAATTACGGGAGCTTAACTTTTGGCGATGCAACCATCTGGATTGGGACTCTGCTTTTCAGGTTCTGAGTAAGCTTTCCAAGTTGGAAGCACTTTCAATTAGCAGTTGTGACCTTAAGAAAATCCCCACTTCCCTTTCAGGGTTAAAAAGCCTGAAATGTTTGAGCATTTCTTCCAATCCTAATTTCGATTTTCAGTCTTTAGTTGACGCCGCCCAGTTCATACCGAATCTAATTCACCTTGATGTTGAGGGAAATGATTTAACTGATATGCCCAATAGCATCCATCAAATTTCCAGTCTTCGTTCATTAAACCTCTCTAATAATGCCCTTACAAAACTATCGGCAGGTTTGGGCTCAATGTACCAGCTAAGTTGTTTGGATGTATCCAACAACAACTTCAGCAATTCGACACCCCTGGATGCATTATCGGGACTTTCGGCCTTAACCTACCTAGAGGTGAGGGATTGCCAATTAACGAGCATTCCAAACTCGATCTACGGGTTAGTATCCTTGACCTCCCTGGATATCAGCCAAAATCCGCTGGGGGATATCCCGATGCCTGAGCGTAAACTTCCAAACCTACAACACATCTATCTTGAGAATTGCCAATTGAACGCGATACCTACGATCATTTATCAGTTGCCAACGCTTCGAACTCTGTCATTGGGAGACAATGCCATTAGTAATTTAGATAAAAAGCTACTGGATTTTAAGCAATTAAAGTACCTATACCTAGAAGGAAATTCCCTAAAGAAAATTCCCAATTGGGTTCTTGATATCGAAAAACTTGATCAGCTTCATGTTAAAGGTAATCCTGGGACGTTGAAGTTTATAAAAAAGAACCTACACCCACTTTCTACAAAATTCCTTACTGATTTAGAGGATATACTATTCTGGGATTTTGGGATAACTCCTGAGCGCTCCAGAGTGGGATGAGTGGGACTTATGAATGGGGTGCAGCTTATTGAAGTTATTCTTGGGGTTGGTGATGATCAAGAACCCGTTTACGAAATATACATTTTAAATTGCACGGCTTATTCAAAAATAACAGGCAAATGAAAGTCTTACTCGTATACTCAATCTTAGAATATGTTTGGGACAAATCTGCGTAAAAATTGAAAAATTGGGAATCACTCGATATACTTGAGAACAACCAAATTTTCA
>JBCDIQ010000099.1:0-15711 GCA_039024295.1 Bacteroidota bacterium
AGCGCATGGGAAGGGGCCGAGAACTGCTGTGAGGAACGCGGGAGGCAAAGCAAGCTAGCGTGACAGGCCCGAGCGAGCTTGCGAGTGAGGGCCTGGCGCGATGCTTTGCTGCCGACCAAGTGACGAACGCCGCTTTTCCTGATTCAGCGTTATGCTGATCATGAGCACAATGCTGATTATCAGCATAACGTGATTACCAGACCTACCCTAATGGATGCAGCTCACCGATCTGCTTTTGTAGCTGCTCCAGCTCCCCCATTGAGTAACGTTCGGTGGAACTGACATACCGATGTCCTGCCAAGTATTGCGCTTTTCTGAGGCCGTAACGCTTGATCCAGATCGAGATCCGGCTTTGACGTAACTGCTTGGCTGATTGCAAGGCTAGTTCTCGCTTTTTGAGCTGTTGCAGCATTTTGGCTATCACATTGCCGAGGTTAGGAGTTGAACCTTGGGTGACAAACAGACGACCGGCCAGGTCATTGGGAGTTTCATTTGAAAGAAGAAAGCTCCTTTCCTCGCTAAGGTAGCGGATTAAGCTCTCGACTTGAACGGCTTCCAAAGGGATCGTCCTGGCGTTGCTTTTTCTGTCTTTGGTCACATAGACCGTTGTTTGGGCTAGGTCCAGGTGCTTGATTTGCATTCGTTCCAACGCGCCTTTTCCCAAGCCCTGGAAGATCATCATGCCCAGGATTACTTTGTTTCTGGTGCGTACAGGGCTGTTTACTCGGTACTGATGGAAGATGCGTTGCAGCTCTTCTGCTTTCAAAAGTCCATGGGCAACCGTTGTTCGTGTTCCCCTCAGGTGTAGGTCTCTGGCGGGATTTTGCTCGGTGATTCCTGCTGCTTTCAAGTAGGTGAAGTAATGTCTCAGGATGTTTAAGAGCTGGTTGGTGTAGCTTAGGCTAAAGGCTTGATCCTGGCAGTATGCCAGGAAATCCAACAGGTCTACATACTCGATTTTGTGAGCTGCTATTCCCCTCTTTTTTCTCCAGGTGCTAAAGATTAACAAGCCTCGCTGGTAGGTTTTCAGGGTGCTGGCACTAACACCTTTTTGCCGAAGATAGTCTTGGAAGGTCATCCCTTAGAGCTTGTTGATTCGGGTATATATCTGGGTGGATTCCAGGCTTTGATGCCCCAGGAACTTCCCGATCTGGTGCAGCTCCATGCCTGCTGCCAACAAGTGGGTAGCAATGGAATGGCGCAAGCCATGCAGGCTCACCTGCTTTTTGATTGCGGCTAGTTCGAGCAGTCGCTTGAGCCTCAGGGCCAACATCTGGCCTGTCATTCGGTTGCCTTTCATGCTGAGAAAGAAGGCTGGATTGGAAGGCTCTTTCAGCTTTCTGGCTAACGCTAGCCTGCCTGATTCCAAGTAGCCTTGCAAGTCCTTCAAAACTGTTGGGGGCAGCGGAACCATCCGTTCCTTATAACCTTTTCCATGCCTGACCAACAACATCGAACGACCTTCCAGGATGTCGCCTTTGTCCAGCTTTACGCCTTCTGACCTGCGCAAGCCACAGCCGTAAAATACCCCCAACATCGCCCGGTCTCTTTGGCCTAATGCCGTACTTTCACACACCCGGTATAGCTGGATCACTTCCTCTTGGGTGAGTACTTCCGGCTCGATCCGAACTTGTTTCCTGAAGCCTGCTCCCAGATGATCCGGCAACGCCAACTCGCCCTGTGCGGTCTCTCGTAAGTAGCGACGAAAGCAGCGAAGCATCTGAACGTGTTTGACCAAAGCCGTCACTTTCAAAGCACCTGCCCTGCCTCTTTCTTTTTTGCGTCTTTGAAGCCTTTCAACGTAGGTGGCCACGTCTTCCGCCTTGACTTCTGCCAAGGGCTTTTCATGTGCTTCCAACCAGTGCAAAAACTCCTGGAGGTAGTTCGGCATCCCGTAGCAGGTCGAAGCCGCATAGCCCATGAGGTGCAACCAGTTACCAAAACCGGCCTGCAAACGCTTATGTGTAGGATTTGTGAGGGGTAGCGACTTCATATTTTGCTGGATTTGGTTGGGAATGTAGTTGTCCAAAAAGGTAGGGGTATCTCTTTTTGATGAAATACTTGAAAGACTGCAACACTTAGGATTAATTAGCTGGTTACCAATATCTTTTACCCTAATAAAGCGGTGCAACACTTGTGAAAGACTTATGATATACTTGATGTAGTGCTATACTTTATGTAGAACTTTTCTTTACCTCGAACTAAATAACCCATCAACCAGCGTACTGCCCATCAGCGTACTGCCCATCAGGATACTTCTTCCAGAGCTTCTCCAGCACTTCATCCAGGATACCCACCCCCTTTTTCAGCACCTCATACTCGCCCCATTGAACGATTTCATATTCGTAGCCCTGCTTTCTGTTTCCACCCGTTTGCTTGATATAGCCCCGCCTTTCGAGTTCTGAAAGCCTACGGCTCAAGGTGGCAGGATGGATGCGTAGCTCCTTTCTGATGGGAAGGGTAACAAACTTGTTGATCTCCCGATCCACCATCGTTTTGAGTGCTTCAAAAAAGCTTCTGAGCTGGCCGCTTAGCTCGTCTGATTTTCTTAAGAGGCTTTCTTTACACAGCCGATTGGCGATGGCGACATCTTCCAGGGTTGTTTCGATGTAGCTGATGCCGCTGGTGTCTATTTTTCGGGTTCGTTGGTATTGATGCAAGAAGGTCACCGCCTTGATCAGGGTGATGTAGTGCATATTGGTTCGCAGTTGCTTGAACACATAGGGCGGCAGTTGCAGCTCGGGTTGGAAGGGATTGACCACCTTAATCGGCTGCAACATCCGTTGGAGGTTGTGGACGTGTTTCAGGATGTTATCATCCACTTCTTGTTCCAGGCCTGCGGCCTTGCGGTTTTGGTAGGCCATCACGGCGGCTACCTGTTCGCGGCTTTCGTTTACATGGATCAAAAAGCTGCGGTTTGCGTTGTCCTCATAGATCTTTTCCTTGGTGGTGGCACCTGCCACAGCCAGCGGCCCGTAGGCAATCAGTTGCACTTGCTCGAAGGCCCCTGTCTTGGGATTGGCTTCTAGCACATGCTTGCTAATGCTTTGGCTCGACATAAACTCACGCAGCGGGTAGAGTGCGCCATAGCTGCCGTCGAGGTCTTCGAGCAGCAGGATTTTGTGTGACCAAAACTCAGGATAGGGAGGGCGGTAGAGCACATTTTCACTCAGCGAGGTGGCTGCGTACTTGCATTCCTCCGGCACGAGCTTAAAGACTGTTTTGAGCAGATTAGTCTTACCTGATCCGCTGCTGCCATGCACCAAGGCATGTAAAGGATGTTCAAAGTATCTGGTCAAAAAGATCATCCAAAGCAACAGGCCGTTGGTGGTTTCTCCTACCAGCCCGGCCGCCTGCAGGGCTTGTTCCAGTTTTTCTATGAGCTTGGGGGAGTTCAGGATCCGACCCGCATAGAGCTTCTCTTTATCTGTCATCTGGTAGGTTTTCCGCTCTTGCTTTTGCTGTTTCTGTGCCTGTTTTTGCTCGCATCGCCACTGTTCCACCACTTCTGTAAAGGTATCCATCTCGGGCTTCAAGGCATGTTCGGGCAGCTCCAGTTCGGCAGATGCAGCCTTCAAAAAGGCCATTTTCGCCTTGTAGTTGTACAGGTTGACTTCATCGCGGAAGTGCTGGCCGTGCTGTTTGTTCGTCACAAAGAGGCTTAGCCGCAAGCGGTGTAAAGCCGTAACATCCACCCCGCCCCATATCTGGATATCTAACAACTCACTCTCATAGCGCATCTGATCAGGCTGGGAAGTATCCAGGTAATACGAAGCCTTAGGCGGAGTGGCAGCCTCATTTTTTGTTTCAATTGAAAGAAGAAGCTCCCTTTCACCTACAAGCTCCTTTTCTCCCACTACCTTCCTTTTTGCAAGCAAGTACGCCCGTGCAGCTGCATCCAGGCTGTTGACATCTTCCCCCTCGGGCGTTTCTACGTAAGTGATTGTCAGACTTGGTTTCAGGGCTTTGAGCTTGTCTGATAGCAGTTCTATCGCCTTTCTGCCTGCTTCATCGCCATCCATAAACAGCGTCACTTCTGCTAGCTCCGGCAAATTCGCAATCGCTTTTCGGTGGTCTTTCGTCAGCCCTTCGGTGCCATACAACGCGATCACCGCCTGGTCTGGTTGTAGCTCCGGCAACAAAGTCGCTGCATCTATCACACTTTCTGTTAGGATCATATGCTTGGTCTCTTTCGCTGGCCAGCCCGGATACAAGCCCTGATGGCTGCCTTTCATATACACATGACCTCCCTGCCCCGTAATTCTTCTGCCATAGATCCCTACCATCTTTCCTGCTTCATCCTTCAAGCCAAAGATCACACAGCTACCGAAGTGCGGCTTACCCGTCTGATTGATAAGCCGGTTTGCTTGTGCCTGTGCTTGGGTAATTGCACTTTGGGTGATTACATTTGCCAGCTTGACGGTACAGTAGCCCACTTCTACCCCTTCAATGCCCCTTTGTCTCAGGTAGCCTTTTGCATGTGTGGGCAAGGTTTGACAAGCTTCATAGAAGGCCTGAAGCACCTGCGGGTCACGTGGTGCCTGCTTTTTCGCTACTGCTACAGCTACTCCTGCTGCTGGCTCGTGGGCTCCGGCTAGTTGCTTGGCCTTCAAGATCGCTTCATGCTTCGAGACTTTCTCATAGTACATCACAAAGTCGATCACATCCAACGAATGACCCGCCGTAGCACACTTACTTGAAAAGCAGTACACCGTATTTGTCTCTGGATACACCTGCATACTCGCTTTCTTGTCCTCATGGAAAGGGCATTTGAGCATGTTGTTTCTGTCAGGACGTAGGCCGTAGTGATTCAATACCGACAGGATCGAAAGGCGTAACTTGATCTCGGAGAGGTGCATTGGGGAAAAGTTTGAGAAAAATACCTGATTCTCAGATATGTCTCAAAAGTATCACTTCTTAGATATAAAACAAACCCATTTCAGAGAATAGTCTCATTATTTTAACTTATATTTGATATAAACAACCCGGTTCAAGGGATTTTCATTCCATATATTCTCACAAATGACTATTTCTGAACGAATTAGGCTTTATCGACAGAAGAAAAATATATCTCAGCAAGAACTCGCCAAGAGGTCAGGGGTCAATGTAAAAAGCCTTTCTAGGTATGAGCTAGGAACAAGTGTACCACCTGCCGATGCATTAAAAGCGATTGCGGATGCACTCGAAGTTTCTGCTGATGCCTTACTTAATGACGATCAAGTGACCATTAAGGATAAAGAGCTTTTAGAGAAGTTCGAAGTCATCCAGGAGATGAATGGAGATGCTAAAAAGATGGTGATGACCTTCCTGGAGATGGTCGTCAGGGACCATAGAGCAAAAGAGGCTTATCTTGCCTAACCTTAATCCTGCAGTTCAAGTAAAACAGATTCTAAACCAAGAGTAGCATGAAAGTCCTACTAGATATACAAGACGCTAAAGCCATACACATCATGGAGATTCTCAGCAATCTCCCTTATGTAAAAGTCCAACTCCTTACTGATGAGAAAGCACTGTTTATGACAGAGCTCAAAGAAGCAGTAGAAAATCTCAAGCTCGTCAGAGAAGGAAAAATCGAAGCCAGACCCGCAAGAGAGCTGCTAGATGAGCTATGAGGTCATTAACATTCCCCCGTTTGACAAACAGGTCAAGCGACTCGCTAAAAAGTATCGCTCCATCAAAAGCGACTTAGACACCCTGATTACAAGCCTGGAAAAAGACCCCAAGCAAGGACGAGACTTAGGAAAAGGCTGCTACAAAGTCAGAATGGCCATCAGCGATAAAGGAAAAGGAAAATCAGGAGGGGCAAGGGTGATTACTACGGTCATAGTCATCGAAAAAACCGTCTACCTCCTAGCCATTTACGATAAGTCGGAGAAACAGACCATTTCCGATCAGGAGATTCAGGATCTTCTGGAATGGATAGAAGAGAGTGACAAGTAAGAAGTTCAGCTTATCCAGCAGCTAGCACCCGAAGAAAGAAGCATGGTATTTAAAATGATCGATACCTTCCTTACCCAAAAGAAGTTCAGGGAGTTCTTTCAAGAGAATATCGGGTAGGAACTCTAAGCAGATTTGAACTTCTTAAGTCTCTATACCTCCTTCCACTTTAATGGGTAGTGGTTTTGGTTTGAAAATGGGGGCAGGCGCAGAACTCCAAGCCTTTCACAGGTGGTTCTTCGAGCATACCAGTAGGTTCAATCAAAATAATCGGATTGTTGTAATAGTGATATGGAGTTCAACATCTAACTCTTTTCCATTGTATCGCTCATCTTTTCAGAATCAACCGCTTCTCCTTCGCGTAACTCCCACGGCGATCAATAGCCTGCACCTTAAGTGCTGTAACTTCGTCGCAATTGGGTAAGTAAATCAAATATCGGATGGTGTCCCCAGAGAAGATGAGGGATTCGTAATTAAAATCAAACTGGTTTTTTCCTGATCGAATACTGTCCCGCAGCTTTTCAACATCTGCAATCCAATTGAGGTAGAATGTGCTGTCCTGTTTAAATACACAGTAGGTTGATAAATAAATATGCAGAGTAGTATCTATATCGTTTACAATGACCTCGACCCCTAAGGAGCGCCACTGGCTTACGCCCTTTCGTGGAGGATGGAATACCGTTACCGAATCGCTAAGAGGTTGGAAAACACGAACACTTTCAATTCGCAGGGGGCTATCCGAGGGCGAATTGTGCAGGCTCGATGAAAAAAGTGATAGTCCCAAAACAGTTAGGAAGATAAACATAAGACCCTTTGCTTTTATTACGCTGAATGAATTCATGATGTAGAGGGGTTAGAGCCTAACAGGTGGAATTGACTTGACAGCTTCGTCCAGGCTTTTGGCGGCATCTTGAAGGGTCTGATTGCGCCGGTCCTTTATATTCGTTTTGACTTGAGATTGGGTTTGATTGGCTAGGTCGACTAAATTGATTTTGTTTCCGAGATCAACCTGAGTTCCATCCGGTGAAAAGCGAGTAAAGGTATCTTCCGCATTCACTGAATATTCCATGACGGATAACTCCGTGGGCGGATTGCTAGGCGTAACCGAAGAACCGTTGGCGGCCACTACGTCCACTCCTAAAGCTACGGCTAATTCTTGTGCAAAAGTTTGTTGCCCTTCAGACACAAGCCTCACAGTTCCGCAATTACACCCTCCTAAGTACACAACGGCACCTTCTGCAAAAGTAATTTCTCCCTGATTAAGAGCTTCTTGTAAGGGGGAAAAATCTACTCCACCTATGCTGGCGTTCGCAAAGTAGCCTCCAAGAGGAAAAATTTTTTGAGCTGAACCATGAGAAAAAATAGCCACGAATCCTATGCCCTCCCTATCTGTAGAAGAAATGGAACGTAGGTGGGAAGTCAAGGTCGCAGCCCCTTTCTGATTAGGATCAATATGCCTGGTTTCGGCAATAGGAACATTGTCTTTAAAGGCCCTTCCCCGATATTGAACATCTGACCCCATTGTAATAGCAGATACTGCTTCCAATCCTTCCAGCTCCACCGAGTTAATCACCCTATTCTCTGAAAACGCATAGGGACTATTCCAGGGATACTCCGGGCTCAGCGGATCCACACTCAAGAACCTACCAATTCTGGCATCATGGACGCGGTATTTGTAGCTCACCGCACCCCCCATAAACTCTTGATCGGTCTCCTGGCCCTGGAACCCAAAACGGTGCCTATCACCTACACTCAGCGTCAACGCCCTCCCGGGCATGGGCATCCCAAAGGGGTAGTAGTCTTGCACCTGTTGAATATTAGCCTCGAAGTGGGCTACTGTATTTGCTACCCCTTGCACCTGCATTTTTCTATCTGAAATGGTTATCAGTACATTGCCCAGGTGATTGGAGAGTTCATAGCGTTTGTCGCCATAGGGCATATTGGTGATATCAGGCGCATTGGGGTCCAGGGGGTCATAAGGGTATTGTGCGGCATTTCCGTACCTGTGCACGAGATTATTGTTATTATCGGTATACAAGGCCAACTTCAGCGTGTCCCTGCCCTGGTAGGTTCCAAGCCTGGAGGAGCCATAGATGTGATGTTCTCCAACCTTAAAGATTTCTACAATCCCGCGCTGTCTTCCACTCTGATCGGGAAAGTTAAGGATATCCCTGTGTGCGGCAAAATCTTGGTATACTTCTGGGTGCGATTCAAAGTTTCGTTTGTAGGTAGTTATGAGGGTACCTTGTGCATCCCTGAGGTAGTAGGTGTAGTCCCACATATTCTCTGGGTCCAGGCCATTGGGAATTCCATTTGTGCAGTTGGAGCAGTTCGAGCAGTTGGGGCAGTTGGGATCATTGGGGTCAATAAAGGGTTTCACGATTTTGAGGATTCTGTTGCCCATCGCATCGTACCTAAACTCCAGGTCACTTTTCTGAGAGGCTGTTGTGTATTTGATTTCTGTAATTTTACCCCTAAGGTTCCAAGTGATCTCCTCGATATCTTCTTCGAGGTCAGAGATGAGGTTCCCATTGGCGTCGTAGGTATAATTTCCAGGATCCTGATCGTCGATATCTGCTATTTGACTCTGCGGTATAGCATTACCGGGATCATAATTCCCATCAAAAGTTGGATCGTCATCTACATGGGTGAGTCGGTTACGATCGTAAGTATATGTAAGGTCGTCCATAGAAAGGGGAGCTCCACCAGCAGTCGTACCGTTACGCTTAAGTGAGGTAATATTCCCCATTTCATCGTAGCTATAACGAGTCTGGTAGTCATCAATCTTGGTTGCAGGTATATGTGGGTCGTTCCAAGTATTACTGCTCGAGTTGAGGCCTTTCCATACGTCCATCTCTTTGATCCGGTTAAGCTGATCATATTTATAAGCACTTGCATGAACATCCATTTTATTATACGTGAGGCCTTTCAGGGAGGTTACCATATGCTTTATGTTGCCATTGTAGAGGCTACGGGTAGCTCCTCCAAAGGCATTTGCCGTCCCCGCAGCTTCAAATAGATCAGCAGCAGCCAGGTTTCCGATGTCCTTATAATCTCCATCAAAGTATCCAAGGGTAAACCCATAGGCATCCCGTCCAAAGTTTTGGGTAGGGTTAGGAGGACTTGGCGGGGAAGAAATATGGCCATCTCTTCCAGGATCTCTCTCAGGGTCCAAGGTGTTACTGTTCACCCCTTTTAGCCAACCTTGAAGGGTGTATACATAGTCAAGCCCCTGTACCTGATACTGCCCCAACTCTACTCGTGCAAGGGGGCCATGATCATAATATTGATACCTAGCATCCTGACTGTAAATCTCTCCGTCACGGCTGGTCTTCACTTCAAGTAGGCGGTTGTCCGCATCATAGGTGTATTCATGGATAAGCTGATCGGGCTGGTCAGGCTGGAAAATCATCCGGTTGACATTACCGCTGATTAAATCGAACTCATATTGAAAATACTTGAACCGCTCATTAAGCGTACGTTCCAGCTCTGGAAAATCCTGTACCATTTCATTGATGTTGCCACGAATATCATAGCTGTAATGGGTCGCATAATTAAAGTCGGCCCCTGGGCTTCCATCTTCGAAATACGTCACAGAGGCAATTCTACTTCGTAGGTTCTGCTGTCCGTCTTGGAATTGGTTTTGTACATCGGCATCTGGGAAAGGGGAGTCATAGCGGGTTCTAACTACTTCTCTTATATTCGGAGAAGTTCCATTTATAAAGAGTGACAGTAAGTAAGGATTTGATAGAGTAAATGGATCAATAGGAACCGTTTGCTGGAGTTCACCTTGCTCTGTGACCCGCCCCAGTTCATCGTATTCGATGTAGGTGTAGATGTGGGCAGGAGTGCCAGCAGCGGTCAGGGCCTGACCTTCGTGCCGCTGTTTTTCATCCTGGCTGAGCACAATTCTTCCCAGGGCATCGTAAAAATATAAGGCCTGCCCAGCATCAGGGGTTTTCTGCCACACCTTTTGGTTAAGGGAGTTGTAAACATAATGGGTAGTGAAGGCAGTATCATGGGCAGGGACTCCTGTAAATGAGTTAATCACCGAGGGATCATCTCTTTTGATGTCGATAAATGCCAGCTCACTAGGATTAACTATGGGGTCTACCGCTTTGGGAGGAACTGTCTTGACAAGGTTTCCTGCCTGATCATAGTAATACAACATGAAGTGATATTCTCCAAACTGGTAGGTCATATCAAATTTCTCATCGACCTCATCGGTGTTAAGGCACTTGGTGTTATAATCGTGAATAAAATCCTTTTTGACTGAATCGATATACTGCTCATACTGTACACGTGCATTGTGGTATGCTGTTGCCTCAAGGGCACTTCTACAACTTTCTTCCTCTGTTTCCGGCAGTAAATCTTGGTTACACCTGTCTCCACAATCCCCCATACAAGGAGCTTCTCCAGTTAGGGTAATAGGGGTGGTTTGGCCATCATGTGTGTAACTGGTCTCAACGGTAAATCCGAATTTTCCACTCGCATTTTTGATATTGGTGAATGCATTCGGTATAGGATCCTGGGGATTTGCATCCACAATAGCGGCAAAAGAAAGGCCAGTGTAGGCTTTTCCAGCAGGAGTTTGCAAAGTCACCTCACAGTCTACATCACACCCATCCGCATATTTGATGAAGAGTTTTTCTCCACAATGCGGATAAAAATCTAAGGGTTTAGTGAGTTCTGCCGTAGGAGCATCAGCAACAGTGTCAGGAATGGCAGCGGATATCGTCAGGTTATTTTGGGCTACATTTACCTGAAGGGGGAATACTATGCCAAATCCCGATTTTTTATTAGGCCAATTATAGGTTGATGCTACAAGAGGGGTCACCCCGCAGGCGGAGTGAAGCTGTTTGGTTGCAGGGTCATACTTCAGGTTTCGCAAGTTAAAATTATACGGAGCAAGATCTGCCGGTTTAGCAGATAGGAAATAAATCACCTCTGCACTGACATACACATTGGGTTTATGTTCCACAGCAGGAATCAACCTTCCATGGTATTCATCTGGACGACCAGACCATTCTACCCTCCCTTGGGAGTCAAACTTGATTAACGCCTCATCGTATCTATCGTTTCGCTCATGTTTCTTAAAGTAGACCGACATGATCATGCCATTGTCAGAAGTGGGTTCTAACTCTGTGTTCGTCTCAAAATTGTTAAATATTTTCAGCGGATGATCAAAAGCCTTGCTTCCATAACCTAACCGTCTATGAAAAACCACCTGTTGGGTGCTCGGATTGACCTTAAACAAGGTCCATACCCTTTGGTATTTAAGAGGGTCGGGGCCACCATTTAACGGAGGGCTTGTATTCCAAAGGGCAATTCCCCAAATATACCCGTCCTCAGATAGGGAGATAGAACAATCCACAAGCCGGTTACCCTCTAGCATTCCGTTCCCAATATCAATAGACCAACTGCCGGTACTAGAGACAGCGCTCCCACTTGCATCGATCCTTTCTAGACGAATTTGTTTGTCCTGGTCAGGTTGAAGGGGTTTTCCTAAAATTACTACTCCCCCTAGTCCGTCTGAAGTTGCTCGTGTATTCCAAATGTGGTCAAAATAAACAATGTTGTTTCCATTGAGGGTGCTGGTCTCATGTCGCCAAATTGGGGTACCAGAAGTTTGGGCGATTTTGATGTATTCGTAGTGAACTACCGCATCATCTCTGTTTGGTTTACCTACTGCAGTAATCCAGTGGGGGGATTCAAAGGCAGAAACCAATATAATGTCTCCGTTTCCAGCTGTTTGGGGAAGTTGAAACAAGCCATTTATCTGATTGAAAAAGGCCATATTCTCAAACCCTCTTTGCCTTGTTCTTACCCCCTTACTCCAATCTATCTCCCAAGCAGTAGCAGGTGGTGAGCCAGGACGCGTAACCCGAGCCATATATACTTGTCTGTCCTCTGGCTGACAGGGAGAGGTGGAAGCTCCTGGAATTGCAACGAGAATATCACCTCCATCCAGTCCAATAACTTTCCCTCTTCCTCTAGCCAACGACATTGAATATGATATTTCATTATCGCATGCTGCCTCAAGTTCTGCTCTATAAACACCTACTAGCGAAATTCTATTTTCCTCATCTAAGATGGCTAAAAAGAAACTATTACGATAAGTATTGTCCTTACCATCAGGTGTATACTTCCCCAGGATAATCACCTCCTTTTTTCCATTATGGGTAACCGGGGTAAGGTCATAGATAAAGAAATCATCGCTGCCTCTATCGAAAAGTACGTCAGTAGTGGCCTCTATGGGTGGACAAGCAGTAGAGGGGGGATAGAGATGGGAATTTATGAAACTTGAGTTATAGCCACTAGCTGTAAGATCTATAGGGGAAGACGATAACAAATCTCCCTGATCATGGACACTCTCTAGCCAATTTCGCAAAGCTGGTAGGTATTGGTCATCACAGTCATAGATACAGCTTTCATAATCCCAATAGGTGAGGTTGACGTTAAAATCATGATTGAGCAGACTGGTCAGGGTTTTCTGCCCTGAAGCGGTATTGGAAAAGTTGTTAAAGCTGCTATAATAATTGAATTTCTGTTTGATTTCTGCACAGGTGATGCAATGATCGCAGGTCAGGTCTCCCTGAACATAAAAAGGGTGACCATCTACGTATCCATTTAAAAAATCGGGAGCTGAAGCAGGCCAGGTAGCCCCTTTTGACCAAGAGGTGGTATTGCCATCTAGTGCAAAGGCTTCGTTGCAGGCACAAGTCATCTTAGCCAGATCTATGGCTTCAAATCCATAGTTATCAAAGAAAAGTTCTGCCGCTGTTTTATCATAAGTTGGATCGGCAGACAGGGCTACAAACTCTTGGTGATTTTCCAGTATTTTGTCACATCCACAAATATCTAATTCTGGATAGGTAGTCACAGAAGCAGAAATACTTCTTCCAGCGCGGGGGGGCATCTCTATCAGCCAGGAATTACAGTCTGTCGTGAACGTATTACTATATTTATCAAAACTACCTGGTATACTTTCATACTTTATAAAAATAGCTTCTATGGAAGATTCAACACCAGCTGGCGGTGGAGGAAAGCCTGACGCTGGCAAAGATCCACTTCCTAAGGGAAATTGCTGAATGTCTTCTGTACACCCATGCTCACACAGTGCTTCCAGTTCAGCTACTACGGTGGAATTGGGTACGGTAAAGGCGCCAGCTGGACATTCGTTCAAGATATCCTCCCAATACTTTCTATATCCTTCACAGATATTGGTGCAATGGTCAGAAGCTGGTGGATTACTATTTATCGTCTGAGCATTTTGTTGCGCTTGACTCCCATTCTGATTGTGTATCCCTTGAAGGTGGTCAAAATCATCGAGGGTCATATTTCGAGGGTTGGTCCCGAGGGGTAAATTATAGTTACTTCCATTTTGGGCCATTATTTTTCGCTTTTCGGCCAGGTAAATGGTCCTGTAGAGAATCCATTCCTGGTCAATGTCACAATTAGTCGAGGGAGAGTTGAACAGGGATTTTCCTACCAGGCAGGTTCTACGAGCTGTATTTGTGGTCTCAGCGGTGCACTTCGTGGCTATGAGAATGAGTTCACCCAGCGAGAGGTCTAATTTATCACCACTTGGGTCAGTATAAGAATAAAAGGTGGGACTGATCAGATCAGCATCGAACGCGCTTTTATCAGAAGCTCCTTGTCCTGATTTTGACGCATCAAAGTAAGGATCTATGTCTAGAATATGTGGCTCGGTTAACATTATATACCCCTTGGCTTCTGCTTCGGCATATGAATTGACCATGCTTAATTCCAGGTCAAAGGCTCTGCTGAGTGTATTTTCGGTACACTTGTTATAAGAAGCATATTCAGGGTGGGCCATAACCAGTACGTCTGCCCAATTGGGATCCCAGTTTTTTATAAAATCATCTACTGACATATTAGGATCGTATGGGAAATCCTGCTGATTGGGGAATAGGTTGGTGTAATTTAATCCTGGAGGAAGGGTATTACTGACATTGAGAACAGAGTTAGGATCAGTGGAAATAAAGTCACCAGTATTAACATCTACGCTATACGCTGCATATTGCCCTCCAGGGCTTACATCTGACCGCATGATTAACAGCTTGGCCTTGCAATCTCCTCCAGCCTCGAAAATGCAGTTTTCTTTGCATTCGGCAATCTTTGCTACGTATTCTTCTTGGGTTGCAGAACCACCGATGATCGTCTCATATATAGGGAGAGATGATCCCCACTTCTCCAGACACCCAAGTTCACAAGAGTCTACCTCGCAGCCAGAGAAGTCAGTAGAATCCAAGGCTTCCTGGTAAAAGTTGTCGAAGGACTTGATACAAGCATTATCATCTCCCAAGAAGGCATCAAAATAGTAGTTTCTAGCTGTTGTATTAACACGTAGCTCTTTGATAACCGTGTAGGTTCCTACATCTAAATCCGCTTTTAGTTGATCTCCTCCCGTAGCATCGGTTGTGGGGCTGCTATAGTTGGGCCACGGCGCATCGCACTGGTTATCCAGTGTACCCAAAGGACCAATGGTGGTTTCAAAGGCCTGAACCACGGAGGGATACATGGGATCGCTTGTATGATTACCCAACATTTCTGTACCACATTCATCCAGTACACTGATCGTTAGGTCGTACACGCAGTCATAACAAATCCCTTCAGCCAGACAATCATCAAAGCTATTGGGTTGAACCGCATAATCAAAGTCTACTACCCCACTGGTAGTAACCACGTGCCGGTGTGTAGAGATTAAATACGCCTCATCTTTTTCTGACTCATAGCGGTTGGTAAGTACACTTGTTGTCCTGGGAACAGGTCCCGAATTACTAGATAACTGTTCCAGGTTCCCAGGCTTATCTCCTGCTAGTGAGGTCGCTACCACTCGATCGTGGGCATCGTAATAGGTAACGCTCAACTGCCGGTTGGGGTCCCGAACGACCTGCTTTTTATAATACCTGGCATAGCCTGCATCAAGCCCAAATAAGGAATTGAGGGTTTTTTGATAAGGAACGCCGTAATAGTAAAAGGTTTCTCTGTTTTGTACACCAGCTAGTGGACTCAGCTGAAAAGCTGGCCCCAATCCCCCTTGCCTCCGTATCCGGCCGGTATTATCTGCCTCGTATTCCACATGGGTAAAGGGAAATTCTTCAGCATCCGGTAGATAGGCATTAATACCGTCCTTGTTAGGATTCTGGTTCGAATAATACCTGGACGCACCACTTGCAGTTGACATGGATTCTGTATTCACATCACAATTGCTCACTCCGTCAACATCAAAGTGTTGCCAACTGAAAGCTTCCCCTGTAGCAGTCTGGTTAAATTTTGGATGAAATTCCAAGTTCTGTGCAGTGCTTGGAACTGGTAGAACCTGAATAGCAGGCCTTCCCAAGTAATCATAAATCTGTTCGCCTACTATTACTTTATTATTGGTGTTGATTTTGGTAACAGTCTGACGATTTCGAAGGGTACCATCGTAGTAGGAAACTACATCCTTTCGCTTTCCTTCTTCAGCAAAGGCTGCCGTATATTGCCAATTTAGTGGGGAGAAATGGGCATCTTCAATTTCGATATAGGGAGAATTAGGCCCTGTGGGAGGATAAGTGTTAATGAGGTTAATTATTGAACTGGCATCCTCAACGCTCCAAATTCCGGGCTGTCGTTGTTTATCACCATTACCTGTCATCCCAACCCCTCTTATCCGATAAATGAGGTACCCTTCTGAAAAGAGGTGAGGCACCGCGTACGTATTTCCTTGCCCTTCGAAGAGGGTAATCCTTACCGCATTTTTCCTGAAAT